>JAFARM010000320.1 GCA_019245455.1 Sphingomonadaceae bacterium
CGTTAACGACTGTGCACGACCGCGGGAACGGTCGCGTCGGGCTGGCGTTTTCCGGCCCGCAATAAACAACAAGGAGACACGCGATGAACAAGGTGATTGCGCTGGCGCTCGCCGCCGGCGTCGCGCTCGGCGCGACGACTGCCGCCGACGCGCGCGACGGCTGCGGCCGCGGCTTCTTCCGTGGACCCTACGGTCACTGCCGGCCGATCGGCGGTCCGGGCTATGGCGCTGCCGTCGTCGCGCCGGGGCTGGTCATCGGCAACTTCTACCGCGGCCGCGGCTATTGGGATGGCCATCGCTACTGGTGGCACCGCGACCGCGACGATCGCGGCGGCTGGCGGTATCGCTAAGCGGACGCTGCGCCCTGTTGCGGGGACCGATCTCCCGCTTCGGGAGATGGGTTCCCGCTTTCGCGGGGATGACGACGCGGCCGGCGCGGGGTGATCCCGCGCCGGCGTCAATCCTCGCCGAACTTCGCCTCGACCAGCGCGACCAGCGCCCCTACCGCTTCGGCCGCCTGCGCGCCCTCGGCGGAAATCTCGATCGTGTCGCCGGGGGCGGCGGCGAGCATCATCAGCCCCATGATCGAGGTGCCGGCGACGCTCGCGCCGTCCTTGGCGACGCTGACCTGGGCGTCGAAGCCGACCGCGCAGGTGACGAAGCGCGCGCTCGCCCGTGCATGAAGCCCGCGCTTGTTGCGGACGAGGACGGCAACCGGCCCGGCGCTGCTCAAGCCGCCTCGCCCAGGATCTTCGACGCGACCGAGATATATTTGCGCCCCGCCTCCTGCGCGGCGTCGACGGCGGCGGCGACCGCCATCCGCTCGCGCACCGATACCAGGCGCACGAGCATCGGCAGGTTGACGCCGGCGATGACCTCGACGCGCCCCTGCGCCAGGAGCGAGATGGCCAGGTTCGACGGCGTGCCGCCGAACATATCGGTCAGGACGATGACGCCGTCGCCGGTATCGGCGCGGGCGATCGCCGCGGCGATGTCGGCGCGCCGTGCCTCCATGTCGTCGTCGGGGCCGATGCAGATCGCCTCCAGCCCGCGCTGCGGCCCGACGACGTGCTCCACTGCGGCGACGAACTCCGCCGCCAGCCGTCCATGCGTCACCAGCACCAGGCCGATCATCGTCAATCCGTCTTGCTCAAGCCGGCGGTAGCGCGAGTTCGCCGGCCGCGCCAGTGGCGGCGGCGGGCGGTGCGACGTGGTCGACCACCAGGCCGGCATCGGCGTCGCTCCCCGCGCCGGCCTTGTCGCGGTGGACGACCGACCCCGACCAGCCGGCGGCGGCCAGCCGGTCGGCCATCGCCTGGGCGACGAACACCGACCGGTGGCGACCGCCGGTGCAGCCGAAGGCGACCGTCAGGTACGACTTCCCCTCCGCCCCGTAGCGGGGGAGGAGGAGCAGCAGCAGGTCGTAGATGCGCTCGAACGCCGGCGCGAAGGCGGGATCGGCGGCGACATAGGCGCGCACCGCCGGATCCTCGCCGGTCAGCGGGCGCAGCGTCACGTCCCAGTGCGGATTGGCGAGGAAGCGCACGTCGAACACCAGGTCGGCGTCGCGTGGCAGGCCGCGGGCGAAGCCGAAGCTCATGAAGGTCAGCGTCAGCGGCTCGGCCCCGGCGCGGGCGAAGCGCCCGGCAAGCGCGCGGCGCAGGTCGCGCACGGCATAGTCGCTGGTGTCGATGACGATGTCGGCGGCGCGGCGCAGCGGCGCGACGATCTCGCGCTCGCGGGCGATGCCGTCGGCCGCCGGCCGGTCGACGGCGAGCGGGTGGCGGCGGCGCGTCTCGGAAAAGCGGCGGGTCAGCTCCGTGCCGCTGCAGTCGAGGAAGACGAGCGTGATCTCGACGCCCTCGGCGCGCAGGTCGCCGATGCGCTCGACGATCGCGTCGGCGTCGAAGGCGCGCGTCCGCGAATCGATGCCGATGGCGAGCAGCCGCGCGCCGTCGTCGCTGTCGCCGGCGGCGAGCAGTTTGTCGAACAGGCCGAGCGGCAGGTTGTCGACGGCCTCGTAGCCCAGGTCCTCCAGGATCTTGAGCGCGCTCGTGCGGCCCGCCCCCGACATCCCGGTGACGAGGAGAACCCGGAGCGAGGGAGGGGATCGCTCGGCAAGGTTGGCGAGGCTGGCCACGGCGTTACGTCTCTACGCCGCCGCCGAACGCGGTCAACGCCCGTTCGGCGCGGATCGCCGCCGACGCCGCAAAGGGTGCGAAGGCAAGGACGGGGACGGCGACCCCAGCGACGTCGCGGGTCGCCGGCGGCGGCAGGCGCTCGGGCGCGGCGGCGAGGTCGAGGATGAGGGCGACGGGAACGCGCTCGGCAAACGGCACGGCGATGATGCCCAGCCCGCGGACCTCGATCAGCCCGGCAAGCGCGGGCGGCGGCGAGGCGAGGACGCGGCCGGCATCGCGCGCGACGACGACGCGGTCGTCGGCGACCAGCACCGCGCCGCGGTCGATCAGGCGCAGCGCCAGGTCGGACTTGCCGCTCCCCGACGGGCCGGTCAGCAGCACCCCGCGGCCGCGGATCGCGACCGCCGTGGCGTGGAGGGTGGGGGGGATGGCAGGCATCGACCCGCCGCTCACGCCGCCGCCAGGGTGACGGTGAAGCGGGCGCCGCCGCCGGGCGCGTCGCCGACCGCGATGGTGCCGTCGTGGGCGTCGACGATGGTCCGGGCGATGGCGAGGCCGAGGCCGGAGTGGCGGCCGAAATCCTCGCTCGGCGGCCGCTCGGAGTAGAAGCGGCGGAAGATGTCGTCGCGGTTGTCGACCGGAACGCCGGGGCCGGCGTCGTCGACCGACAGGACCACCTGCCGCCGCGCCGTCGTCACGGCGGCGCGCACCACGCCGCCGTCGGGCGAGAAGGAGATCGCGTTGTCGATCAGGTTGCGCGCCACCTGCGCCAGCCGTCCGGCGTCCCCCCATACCCACGCCGGCGGCCCGGCGGCACAGTCGATGGTGACGCCGCGCGGCGCGACCGCGCTCGCATAGCCGGCGCACAGCCGTGCCACCTCGGCGGAAAGGTCGATGCGCTCGAAGCGGCTGCGCGACAGCTCGGCATCGAGGCGGCTGGCGTCGGCGATGTCGGTGATCAGCCGGTCGATGCGGCCGACGTCGGCGCGGATGACGTCGAGCAGCTGCGCCTGCAGCGCGGGATCGTGGACGCGGGCGAAGCTGTCGACGGCGCTCGACAGCGAGGCGAGCGGGTTCTTGATCTCGTGGGCGACGTCGGCGGCGAAGGCCTCGGTCGCGTCGATCTTCTCGCGCAGCGTCAGCGTCATGTCGCTGAGCGCGCGCGCCAGCTGGCCGATCTCGTCGCGGCGCTGGTTGAAGCGCGGCACGGTGACGTCGCGCGCGCGGCCTAGCCGGACGCGCACCGCCGCCCCGGCGAGCTGGCGCAGCGGCCGGACGATGGTCGAGGCGAGATAGTTGGACAGCAGCAGCGACGCCGCCAGTACGCCGAGGAAGACGTAGAACACCGCCGCGCGCTCGTTCCGGACCAGGCTGGTGATGTCGCGGGTATCGCGGGTCAGCTGGACGGCGGCGAGCGGGGCCACCCCGGTCGCCGTCGGCAGCGGGGCTGCGGCGCTGATGACGACGATGCGGTCGGGCGCGGCGCGCATCGTGTCGGCGGCACGGCCGGTGGCGGCGGCGGCGGCGACCTCGGGCCAGGCGCGCGCCGTGTCGACGGGCGGCTCGGCATAGTCGGCGAGGCGCGGGAACGACCCCGCCGCCTCGATCAGCCGGTCGAGGAAGCGGGCGACGTCGCGGCGGAACGGGTCCATCTTGGGATCGCGCAGCTCGAAGGTCGGCCCGGTCGCGCGCCAGCTGTCGGCGATCAGCCGGCCGTCGGTGCCGTAGACGCGAAGCCGCGCCCCGCCGATCCGGCCGTAGCGCGCGGCGATCTGGGGCAGACGGCGCGGGCTCGCCTCCGCCATGAAGCCGCCGATCAGCACCGCCTGCATCCGCATCTCGGCGCGGCGCTGGTCGATCAGCCGCTCGCGGAAGGAGTCGAGGTAGAAGATGCTGCCCGTCAGCGCGAGGATGGCGAAGACGTTGACCGCAAGGATGCGGCTGGCGAGGCTGAAGCGCCGGTCGAGTTCCGGCGCCGCCGCCGGCACCACGGGGTCGCCGGCCACGCGCAATTATTCCTCGTTGAAGCGGTAGCCGACGCCGTACAGCGTCTCGATCGCCTTGAACGCAGGGTCGACGACGCGGAACTTCTTCCTCAGCCGCTTGATGTGGCTGTCGATCGTGCGGTCGTCGACATAGACGTCGTCCTGGTAGGCGGCGTCCATCAGCTGGTCGCGCGACTTGACGAAGCCGGGGCGCTGGGCGAGCGCTTCCAGGATCAGGAACTCGGTCACGGTCAGGGCGACGTCGGCGTCGCCCCCGCCTGCCGCCGGCGCTTTCCACGTGACGCGGTGGCGCGCCGGATCCATGCTCAGCCGCCCGCGGACGATCGCCGGGCCGGGCGCAGCCTCGCCGGCGGCGGGCGGCAGGCCCTTGCGGCTGGCGGCGCGGCGCAGGACGGCTCGGATGCGTTCGATCAGCAGCCGCTGGCTGAACGGCTTGCCGATATAGTCGTCCGCCCCCATGGCGAGGCCCAATGCCTCGTCGATCTCGGTGTCCTTCGACGTCAGGAAGATGACCGGCACATCGACCTTCTCGCGCAGGCGGCGGAGCAGCTCCATGCCGTCCAGCCGCGGCATCTTGATGTCGAGCACGGCAAGGTCGGGCGGGGCATCGGTCAGCGCCTTCAGCGCCGCCGCGCCGTCGGCGTACATCCGCACGGCGAAGCCCTCGGCCTGCAGCGCGATCGACACCGACGTCAGGATGTTGCGGTCGTCGTCGACGAGGGCGATGGTGGCGGCAGTCTCGGGCATGATCGGCCTGGCGGTTTGCCTTGCTGTGCCCTGTCACCCGGGTCCGTGCAAGCGACGCCCCTTTGACGTCCCGCCGCGCGTTGCCTAAGCGCAGCCTTAACCCGCGTGCGGCACAAGCCGCCGCCAGTGTCCTTGGGAGTAAGCCCGTGCCGACGATCCCCGCCTCGCGTCATGGCCTCGACGTCAGCGGCTTCCCCACCGCTGCCGCCGTCCACTGGAACCTCGGCACCGCGCCGCTGGTCGAGATGGCGGTCGCCCGCGGCGAGGGGATGCTGAGCGAACACGGCGCGCTCGTCGTCGCCACGGGGCCGCACACCGGGCGGTCGGCGAACGACAAGTTCATCGTCCGCGACGCCGAGACCGACCCCGTCATCTGGTGGGGCAAGACCAACAAGGCGATCAGCCCCGAGCAGTTCGCTAGCCTCCGCGCCGACTTCGCCGCGGCGATCGCGGCCAAGCCCGAGCTGTTCGTCCAGGATCTCTACGGCGGCTCGCAGCCCGAGCACCGCGTCAACGTGCGCGTCGTCAACGAATACGCCTGGCACAACCTGTTCATCCGCACGATGCTGGTGCGTCCGGAGCCGGGCGAGCTGCGCGACATCGCGCCCGACTACACGATCATCGACCTGCCCAGCTTCCGCGCCGATCCGGCAAGGCACGGTTGCCGCAGCGAGACGGTCATCGCGGTCAACTTCACCGAGAAGCTGATCCTCATCGGCGGCACCGAATATGCCGGCGAGATGAAGAAGAGCGTGTTCGGCA
>JAFARM010000135.1 GCA_019245455.1 Sphingomonadaceae bacterium
CGCGTTACCGTGCCTATCTGCAGCTGGTGCCGACGGAGCAGTCAGGCGTGTCCGTCTCGCGCAACATCACGGGCCTGGCGTCGCTGGCAGGCGTCAGTCTGCCCAAGGGCCAAGTGTCGCAGTTCCCACTCGCGCTGGAAACCTTGAAGAGCCGCGATGTCGCTGATGCCATTGTCTCCGATCAGACGCTGATGCATCGCCTGTTCCCGCACGAATGGGATGCGGCGCATCGGCGCTGGCGCGAGCCGGACGATGCACTGGCCCCGTTCAAGGCGGCCGCGAAGGCGCTGCTTGCCGTTCCGCCGCACCCGTGGTCGGCACCCGGTGCCGTCGCGGTGCAGAAGCTGCTTGAGCGGGATCTCGCCATCGAGGAGGATCAGAAGCGGTCGATCGCGACGATTTCACTGACGAACGCCGACCCAATGCTTGCGCGCGACGTGTTGGCTGCCGTTTACCGCGATGCCGATGCCCACCTGCGGCAGCGGATGGACGCGCGAACCGCCGCCTACATCGACTATATCTCGCACAAGCTGCAGCAGGTAACGCTCGCCGAGCACCGCGAAGCTCTTGCAGCCGCGTTGGCAGAACAAGAGCGGACACTCATGATAGCGCGCAGCGGACAACCGTTCGCCGCCGATCCGCTTGGCGTCGTTGCCGTCGCCGACAAGCCGGTGTCGCCGAACCCGCTGCTCGCACTTGCCGCAGGGACAGGTGCCGGCATCACGCTTGGCGGGGCCTTGGTGCTGCTACGGGATTGGCGGCGGCGGCGAGCGGAACGTACGGCCCAGGCTTAGGCCCCCCGCATCCCACCCTGCCCCGCGCCGACGTGTATCGCCGTCTCCACTCCGTCCTCCATCCGGAACACCGTCCCCTGCGGCGCATCGCCCGCGAGCTTTACCCCCTCGAAGTCGCGTCCGCCCGCCAGCAGGCCGCGGAGCACGCGCAGCGTGATGCCGTGGCTGATGACCAGCGCCGTCCGATCGCCAGCCAGGGTCGCCAGCCACGTCTGCAGGCGCGCAGCGATCGCCGGATAATATTCGCCGCCGGGCGGCCGGACGTTGAACGCGCGTGCGTCGGGGCAAATGATCGGCCCCTGCTCGGCGACGATGCTGGCATAGGTCAGCCCCTGCCAGCGGCCAACGTCGATCTCGAGCAGCCGGTCGTCGGTGACGACGGTGAAGAAGTCGCGGCCCAGATGCTCGGCGACGATCGCCATCGTCTGCAGCGTCCGCCCCGACGGCGACGCCCACAGGTCGAGATCGGCCGCGCGGACGCCGAAGTGCGCCGCCAGCGCCGCCCCCATCGCCTCGGCCTGGGCGATGCCGGCGCGCGTCAGCGGCGTATGCGCCATGTGCCCCTGCATCCGCGCACCCGCATTGTACACCGTCTCGGCATGGCGGGCGAGGTAGAGCAGCATCGCCGCCCCGTAACCCGGATCGGGGCACGGGCGAAAGCGGCAAAGACGGCGAGCGGGCGCGCACTCGCGCCTTTCGCCGCCGCCGCGGGGTTGCTAGGGGGACGGGCATGGCCAGGATCTACGACGACGCCGCCGCCGCGCTGGACGGCCTGCTGTTCGACGGCATGACCATCGTCGCCGGCGGCTTCGGTCTGTGCGGCATCCCTGAAAAGCTGATCGCCGCGGTCCATGCCAGCGGCGTCAAGGATTTGACCGTCGTGTCGAACAACGCCGGGGTCGACGACTTCGGCCTGGGCGTGCTGCTGCGCAGTCGACAGGTGAAGAAGATGATCTCGTCCTACGTCGGCGAGAACAAGGAGTTCGAGCGCCAGTTCCTGTCGGGCGAGCTCGAGCTGGAGTTCGCGCCGCAGGGGACGCTGGCCGAGCGCATCCGCGCCGGCGGGGCGGGCATTCCCGGCTTCTATACCAAGACCGGCGTCGGCACGACGCTCGCCGAAGGCAAGGAGCACAAGGACTTCGACGGCGAGACCTACGTCCTCGAACGTGGCATCGTCGCCGATCTGGCGCTGGTTCACGCCTGGCGCGGCGACCGCTTCGGCAACCTCGTCTACCGGAAGACGGCGCGGAACTTCAATCCGAACGCCGCGACGGCGGGCAAGGTGACGGTCGCCGAGGTCGAGGAGTTGGTCGACCGGCTCGACCCCGACTCGGTCCACACGCCGTCGGTCTACGTCCGCCGCCTGATCGTCGGCCATGACTTCGAGAAGCGGATCGAGCAGCGCACGGTGCGCCAGCGGGAGAGCGCGTGATGCCCTGGAGCCGCGACGAGATGGCGGCGCGCGCCGCCCACGAGCTGAAGGACGGCTTCTACGTCAACCTCGGCATCGGCATCCCGACGCTCGTATCGAACCACATCGCGCCTGGCATTGACGTCACGCTGCAGAGCGAGAACGGGATGCTCGGCATGGGGCCGTTCCCGTACGCCGGCGAGGAGGACCCCGACCTCATCAACGCCGGCAAGCAGACGGTCACCGAACTCGACCGCACCTGCTATTTCAGCAGCGCCGACAGCTTCGCCATGATCCGGGGCGGCAAGATGGACCTGTCGATCCTGGGGGCGATGGAGGTGGCCGAGAACGGCGACCTCGCCAACTGGATGATCCCGGGCAAGATGATCAAGGGGCCGGGCGGGGCGATGGACCTGGTCGCCGGGGCCAAGCGCATCGTCGTGCTCGCCGACCACAACGACAAGAAGGGCGGGCACAAGTTCGTCAAGGCGTGTACCCTGCCGCTGACGGGCGCCAATGTCGTCGACGTGCTGATCACCGACCTCGCCGTGTTCGAGCGGCCGGACCGCAGCGGCAGCCCGTTCCGGCTGGTCGAGATGGCGGCAGGTGTGACGCTGGACGAGCTGCGGGCAAGGACCGGGGCGGCGTTCACGGCATAGGCCGATGGCTGAGGAACGACCGTCATTGTCATCCCCGCGAAAGCGGGGACCCATCTCCTGAAATCGTGGCAGATGTCACCCACCTGGCTCCGGGCGCGTCGTCACCAGCCGCGCCGCGGGAGATGGGGCCCCGCTTTCGCGGGGATGACAGGATTAAGCGGAAAATGATTACCCCCAACAACCTCGCCGCGTGGTGGATGCCGTTCACCGCCAACCGCGCGTTCAAGGCCGATCCGCGCCTGCTCGCCCGCGCCGAGGGGATGCACTATTTCACCCTCGAAGGCAGGCCGGTTCTCGACGGGACCGCCGGGCTGTGGTGCGTCAATGCCGGGCATGGGCGGGCGGAGATCACCCGCGCGATCCAGGAACAGGCGGCGGCGATGGACTTCGCCCCGACCTACAACCTCGGCCATCCCCTCGCCTTCGCCGCCGCCGAGCGGCTGGCGCTGATGCTGCCGCCCGGACTCGACCACGTCTTCTTCTGCAACTCGGGGTCGGAGGCGGTCGACACCGCGCTCAAGATCGCGCTGGCCTACCAGCGCGCGATCGGTCAGGGGACCCGCACCCGACTGATCGGGCGCGAGCGCGGCTATCACGGGGTCGGCTTCGGCGGCGTCAGCGTCGGCGGCATCGTCAGCAACCGCCGCGCCTTCCCGACGCTTCCCGGCGTCGATCACCTGCGCCACACCCACTTGGCGGAGAACGCCTTCAGCATCGGCCAGCCGGCGCACGGCGCCGACCTCGCCGACGACCTCGAACGCCTGGTCGCGCTGCACGGCGCGGAGACGATCGCTGCCGTCATCGTCGAGCCGCTCGCGGGATCGACGGGCGTGCTGGTTCCGCCGGTCGGCTACCTCGAACGCCTGCGCGCGATCGCGACGCGCCACGGCATCCTCCTCATCTTCGACGAGGTCATCACCGGCTTCGGGCGGCTGGGCGCGGCGACGGCGGCGGAGCGGTTCGGCGTCACGCCCGACATCATGACGCTCGCCAAGGGCCTGACCAACGCCGCCGTGCCGATGGGGGCAGCGGTGGCGAGCGACGCGGTGCACGCGGCGATCGTCGATGGCGGCCCGGCGGGCATCGAGCTGTTCCACGGCTACACCTATTCCGGCCACCCGCTCGCCTGCGCCGCCGCGGTGGCGGCGCTCGACCTGTACCAGGCGGAGGGCCTGTTCGCGCGCGCCGCGACGCTGGAGGCGACCTTCGCCGCCGCCGCCCACGCGCTCAGGGACAAGCCGCACGTCGTCGACATCCGCACCCTCGGCCTCGTCGCCGGCATCGAGCTCAGCCCCCGCGACGGCGCACCCGGCACCCGCGCGACCGAGTTGTTCCACCGCGCCTTCGACACCGGGCTGCTGGTGCGCGTCACCGGCGATATCATCGCCCTATCGCCACCGCTCATCGTGTCGGCGGCGCAGATCGGCGAGATGTTCGGGCGAGTGGGGGAAGTTTTGGACGGGTTGGCGTGACCCCCTTCTCCCTCCCCCCACCGCGCCTCTTGGCGCGGTAGAGCGGGGAGGG
>JAFARM010000421.1 GCA_019245455.1 Sphingomonadaceae bacterium
ACCAGCATGACGTCGATCAGCGGCGTCGTGTTGATGTCCATCATCGGCTCCGGATCGCCGCCCTTCTTGAAGGGACTGGATTTCATGCGTCTTGTTCCTTCAACCGCCCAACGGCGGCGGTTCGGTGATGAAGGCGACCTTCACGATGCCCGCGACCTGGCATGCGTACAGCACCTTGCCCACGCCGTTGTACTTCGCGGTCATGTCGCCGCGGATCTGCACTTCGGGCTGGGGCTTGATGTTCGACACGCGCTTCAAGCGGTCGATGAGGTCGCGCGGGGTGTTCATCTTCACGTCGTACCAGAAGACGTTGCCCTGCGGGTCGACCGAGATGATCACGTTCTCGGGCTTGGTTTCGCGGATCTCGACGCGCTCCTTCGGGAGCTGCACCGGGATCGAGGTGGTCACGACCGGGATCGTGATCAGGAAGATGATGAGCAGCACCAGCATCACGTCAACGAGCGGCGTGGTATTGATCGCGGAGACGACTTCGTCCTCGTCGCCGCCGGAGCCGACGGTCATCGCCATCGCGCTCTCCTCAGCGCTTCGCCGCGACCGCGGCCGCCACCGGCCGCGCGCCCATCAGCACGCCGTGCAGGTCGGCGCCGAAGCGGCGCACCGCTTCCATCGTGACCTTGTTGCGGCGGACGAGCCAGTTGTAGCCGAGCACTGCCGGCACGGCGACGGCCAGGCCGATCGCGGTCATGATCAGCGCCTCGCCGACCGGCCCCGCGACCTTGTCGATCGACGCCTGGCCGGCGATGCCGATGTTGATCAGCGCGCGATAGATGCCGATGACGGTGCCGAACAGGCCGATGAACGGCGAGGTCGAGCCGACCGAGGCCAAGAACGCGAGGCCGCCCTGCAGCTTCGACACGACGCTGGCGTTCGAGCGGTTGAGCGCCATCGTCACCCACTCGTGCTCGTCGATCTTGTCGGTCAGCCGGCCCTCGTGGTGCTCGCTGGCGCGCAGGCCGTCGTCAACGATCTGACGGAAGGCCGAGTTCTTGTCGAGCTTGGCCGCGCCGTCGCGCAGGCTGGGGGCGGCCCAGAACCGCTTCTCCAGCGTCGCGGCGTCGGCCAGCACCTTCCGCTGGTCCCACCACTTGGTGAAGATGATGTACCATGACACCAGCGACATGATGACCAGGATGCCGAACACCGTCTGGGCGATGATGCCGCCCTGCTGCAGCGCCTGCAGCAGGCCGTAGGGATTGTTCGTCGCGACTTGTTCCATCGATGGTTCCTTGCGTTCGGCGCGTTGCGTTCAGTTGGGACCGGACCGCCCGGCGGCTGCCGGACGGCCGATCGGGATTACTTCGTCGTGATCTGCCACTTGACCGATTGGCTCCGCGTCTCGGCGACCGGCTGCCCGTTCTGCAGCGCGGGCTTGAAGCGGAACCGCTTCTTCGCCAGCTCGCAGGTCCGGTCGTCGAGCTTCGGGAAGCCGCTGGAGGTCGTGACGGTGCAGGTATCGACGCGGCCCTGCGGGTTGATGGTGAAGCTGATCACCGTCCGCCCCTGCTCCTCGGCGCGCAGCGACGCCTGCGGATAGTCGTCCTCGCTGATCGAGGTCGAGTTGCCGATGCCGACGGCCCGCTGCGTCGGCCCGGTCGGGGCGGGCGGTGCCGGCGGCGCCACGGCCGGCGGCGCGGGCGGCACGTACTGCGGCTGCGGCGGCGGGACGACGGTGCTCTGCGTCGTGATCGGCGGCGGTGCCGTCGTCTCGACCGTCACCTCCGGCGGCGGCACGAACGGCGGAATCTCGACGTCCTTCGGCGGCGGCGGCGGCGGCTCCTCGGGCGGCTTCTCGACTTCCTTGACGTTGACCGTCTTGATCGGCTCGGTGATGTGCTTGATCGCCTTCAGCGCCAGTCCGCTGATGAAGGCATAGCCGAGCAGGATGTGGACGAACACGGCGACGCCGAGTCCGATCATCTTGCCCCGGCTCATTCCTTGATCCGCATAAGCCATGACTTGAGCCAAACTCCCTCAGCTGATGGGCGCGGATCGACGCCGGTTGTCCCAGCGACAGCCGCGTAACAAGCGGCCATCTGCCAACCCGCCGGCAACCGAAAAGTTGCGCCTGCCGCCGGTCTGATGGGCGCAACATTAGCCGTGGTGCCGAACCGCCGCAACCGCTTTGTCGCCCGCCCCTTAAGATGCCGCGGGGGTTGAGCCCGGCGCGTCCCGCCTCTACCCGGTTCCGGCCGGCACTGCCGCGCCGAAGGAGACGGGTATGCGTCGCGTGATCCTGCTGTCCCTGCTGATCGCCACGCCAGCGGCGGCGACGAGCTTCGCCGACCTTGCCGCGCTCAGCCTCGCCGCGCCGATCGTCGTCCGCGCCACCGTCGCCAAGGCCGAGCGCCTGGGCAAGCGCGACGCGCCCGATGTCCCCGCCGGCACCGCGCGCCTGCTCGTCACCGCGACGACGGCGGCGGCGATCGCGGCCCCCGCCGGCGTGCCGCCAAAGCTGACCTACCTGCTCGACGTGCCGGTCGACCGTCGCGGGCGGCCGCCCAAGATCGTCGGCGAGGACGACCTGCTGTTCCTCCGCCCCGGCGGCGCGCCGGGCGAGGTCGTGCTCGTCGCGGCGCAGGGGGTGGTGCCGTACTCCGCCGCCGCCGACGCCGCCGTGCGCGGCATCCTGACGGCGGCCAAGCGCGGCGACGCGCCGGAGGTGACCGGCGTCGCCTCGGGCTTCCGCGTGCCGGGCGCGGTGCCGGGCGAGGCCGAGAGCCAGTTCCTGCTGGCGACGAAAAGCGGCAAGCCGATCAGCCTCGTCGTCCTGACGCGGTCCGGGCAGCGGACGCTGACCGTGGCGACGGGCGAACTCGTCGACGACGCGGCCAAGCCGGTGCCGCGCGAGACCCTGCTGTGGTACCGCCTCGCCTGCTTCCTGCCCAAAACGCTGCCGCCTGCGGTCGAGACGAGCATCGACATCGCCGCCGACTGGCGCTTCGTTCTCGCCACCCTCGGCCCCTGCGGGCGGACGTTCTAGGCCGCTGCGCCGATACGCCCGCCCCTATAGGCCAGCCGACGCCAGCGCGACGCCGACCGCGGCGCAGTCGGGGTAGATGTCGGGCTTGCGCGTCGACACCCGGAGCGCCACCACGCCGGCGCGGGCGGCGACGAGGTCGTAGACGGCGCGGCAGACTGTCTCCTGCAGGTTGAACCGCCGGCCGGCGACGAGCGCCATGATGCCGGTGCGCAGCGTGTCATAGTCCCACGCCGCAGCGACCGCGTCGGTTGTCGGGAAGCTGGCGGCGTCGAGCCATACCTCGACGTTGATCCGCAGCCGCTGCGGCGTGCCGATCTCGAAGGCGTGGAAGCCGATGTCGACGGGAAGGTCGAAATCCTCCAGCACGATCTTGCGCGTCGCCGGGGCGAGGTCGCGCGGGACAAGGCCGATAAGGTCGGTCATTCGCTCTCCAGCATATGCTGCACGTCGCGCGGCAGGCCGAGCAGGCGCTGGCCGCCGTCGATGACGATCGTCTGCGCGTCCAATGTCGGCGTCGCCAGGATGAAGCGCAGCGCGGCGACGATCTCGCCGACCTCGACGCCGCGGCGGAGCGCGTTCATCGCATGGACGCGCTCGAAGTTCGCGCGGCTCTGCGGCCCGCTGACCAGCGTCACCGACGGCGCGATGGCGTTGACGCGCAGGCGCGGCGCATAGGCGCGCGCGGCGAGCTCGGTCAGGCCCGCCAGCCCGATCTTGCTGACCGTGTACGACAGGAAATCGGGGTTGAGGCTGGCGAGCTTGGCGTCGAGCAGGTTGACGACGCACGCCGGCGCGCCGTCGTCGGGGACAGCGCGGGCACCAGCGGCGGCGCTTGCCCCGACGGCCGCCGCGAACGCCTGGATCAGCAGCGCCCGCGCGCGCAGGTTGACGGCGGCGTGGCGGTCCCACTGCTCGGGCGTGAAGTCGGCGAAGGTGTCGGGGTCGAAGCGCGAGGCGGAGTTGACCAGCAGCCGCGGCTCGCCCGCCGCCACCGCCGCCGCGACGATCGCCTGCGCCGCCGCCGGGTCGGCAAGGTCGGCGGCCACCACCGACGCCCCCTGCTCTGCTGCCGTCAGCTCGGCGGCGAGCGCATCGGCCTCGGCGCGCGAGGTGTGGCAGTGGATGACGACGTGCCAGCCGTCCTCGGCGAGCGCCCGGACCAGCGCCGCGCCGATCCGCTTCGCCCCGCCGGTGACGATGGCGACGCGCCGAGCGGGGGGAGAGGACGCCATGCCGCTCCGTAGCGGCGGCCGGGCCCCGGCGGCAACCCCGCTACTGCAGCCCCATTGCGTGAACGACCGTCAGGAACAGCCAGTAGAGGACGCCGGCGATCGCCATCGCCGCTGGCAGCGTCGTCACCCAGGCGAGCGCGATGTTCCTGACCGTCGATGCCTGCAGCCCCGCGCCGTCGGCGACCATCGTCCCGGCAACACCGCTCGACAGGATGTGCGTCGTCGACACCCGCAGGCCCTTGGCCTGGGCGAGCAGGATCGTCGATGCCGCCATCAGCTCGGCCGACGCCCCCATGCCATAGGTCAGGTGCGTCTTGCCGATCTTCTCGCCGACGGTGACGACGATCCGCTTCCAGCCGATCATCGTGCCGAGACCGAGCGCCAGCGCGACGCTGATCTTGACCCAGCGCGGGATGAAGCGCGTGCCGTTCTCCAGCAGCTTCTGGTAATCCTTCAGCTTCTTGTCGCCGCCGTTCGGGAACGCCGCCTTGGCTTTGTCGTCGTCCTTGGTGACGAGGCGGAGCGTGTCGTAGACGAGGTACATCTCGTTGCGCACGTTCTTGGTCGCGCCCGCCGGCACCTGCTTGATCGAGCCATAGGCCTTGAGCTCGCCGTCGATCGCGGTCGAGACCGCCGACAGCGCGGCATAGACTTCCGGCGCATCGGTCTTCTTGGTCCTGAGCGCGTCGTTCAGCGTCTTCAGCGCCACGTCGGGCGCGGGCGTCGCGCCGCCGGCCTTGGGGTCGAGGACGCTGCGCGCCGCAGCACTCGCCTCGATGAACTTCGGCGTCGATCCGTCGGGCATCGTCCGGTTGAGGGCATAAGCGGTCGGCGCGACGCCGATCAGGATCAGCATGATCAGCCCCATGCCCTTCTGCCCGTCGTTGCCGCCGTGGGCGAACGACACCGCGGTGCAGGTGAAGATCAGCAGCGCGCGGATGCCGGTCGGCGGCGGCGCGTCGGCCTTGGGCTCGCGGTACAGCTCGGGGTTCCTGACCACCGTCTTCATCAGCCGCAGCAGCAGGAAGGCGCCGATGAAGCCGATCAGCGGGCTGACGAGCAGCGCCAGCAGGACGTTGGTCGCCTGGCCCCACTCGACACCCGCCGTGCCGCCGGTACCCCCTGCGCTCAGCAGCTGATTGGCCAGCCCGACGCCGAGCACCGAGCCGATCAGCGCATGGCTCGACGAGTTGGGCAGGCCGAACCACCACGTGCCGAGGTTCCACGTCACCGCCGCGATCAGCAGCGCGAAGATCATCGCATAGCCGCCCGCCGAGCCGACGTTCAGGATCAGGTCGACGGGGAGCAGCGTGATGATCGAATAGGCGACCGCTCCGCTCGAGGTCAGCACGCCGATGAAGTTCCAGCACCCCGACCAGACGACGGCGACGACCGGCTTCAGGCTGTGCGTGTAGATGACGGTGGCGACCGCGTTCGCCGTGTCGTGGAAGCCGTTGACGAACTCGAACCCCAGCGCGATCAGCAGCGCCAGCCCGAGGAAGCCGAACGCGCCGAGCGCCAGGTTCTCGCCGACCTTCGACGTGTCGTCGAAGATCGAATAGCCGGCGAAGGCGAGCCCGCCGATCAGGACGAGGAGGAAGGCCCCGACCGCGCCCGGGTGGACCTTGTGGTCCATCGGCACGCGCGTCGCGCCGTCGGCG
>JAFARM010000045.1 GCA_019245455.1 Sphingomonadaceae bacterium
TCGGCCTGCTCGCGCCGCCGCTGGCGTCGCGGTTCAGCCTGTCGCAGCGCAACACCCTGCTCTACGGCGGCGTCGGGACGTTCCGGGTCGACACCGCAGGCAACATCGCGATCGAGAACCTGATCACGACCTACCAGACGAACGCGCTGGGACAGCCCGACAACAGCTATCTCGAAGTCGAGACGCTGTTCCTCCTGGCCTATGTCCTGCGGCGGATGGCGGCGGTGATCACGTCGAAGTACGCGCGCGTCAAGCTCGCCGACAACGGCACCCGCGTTGGTCCGGGCGCGGGCATCGTCACCCCGAACACGATCCGTGCCGACCTCATCGCCATGTACCGGCAGATGGAGAGCGAGGGCTATGTCGAGGGCAGCGATGCCTTCGCCGCCGGCATCGTCGTCGCGCGCAACACGACGAACCCGAACAGGGTCGACGTACTGTGGCCGGGCAACCTGATCGGCCAGCTGCGCGTGCTGGCGCTGCTCGCGCAGTTCCGCCTCTGATCCGGCCGACGGCCGCCCTCGCACAAGGATCCTGACCCATGAGCGCACTCGCCGGCACCGCCTTCGTCACGATCGACGGCAAGAGCTATTCAATCGTCGGCGAGGGCACCTATCGCGTGTCGTCGGAGACGCGCGAGAGCCTGCTCGGCCAGGACGGCTATCACGGCTACAAGGCCATGCCGGCGGCGGGCAAGATCAGCTGGAAGGGAAGAGACTCTTCGGGTGTGTCGGTCGCCGCCATCGCCGCCGCGAGCAACGCGACGGTCACGCTGGAGCTCGCCAACGGCAAGACGATCATCGGCCGCAACATGGTCCGTGTCGGCGACCCGATCGAGGTCAACACCGAGGATGCGACCTTCACGGTCGACTTCGAGGGCCCAGAGGTGACCGAGAACTGACATGACCCGCATCTCGCCGACGACGATCGATGTCGACGGCCGGGGCGGCCTGTCGATCGTGCTGACCTTCCAGGACGACGCCGGCAACCCGCGCGACGTGTCGGCGGCGCTGATGTTCTTCGAGGTCGACGGCGCGCTCCGCGTGCCGCTTGGGCCTGGCGGAACGGCTGCGCAGCGCACCTTGGCTCTGACGCGCGATCAGGTCGCGACGATCGGGGTCAAGTACCGCGATTTCGCCTTCATCGATGAGACGCTGGCCGTCGCGGACGCCTTCTGGACCGGGGTCATCACGGTCAGGGGCTTCGTCGCGCAGCCTTAGGACCAAGAGGGCGCGATGCAGGTACTTGTCGCACCCGGCGGTGTCATCATCGAGCAGCCGAGCGACCCGCGCGTCGTGCAGGTGGTCGCCGCCGGCGTTCCCGGGCCGCCGGGGCGCGGCGTCGAGCCGGTGGCCGCTGTCGCGCTCGAGGCCGTCGCCCAGGGCATGCCGATGGCGATCGACCGTGCAACCGGCAAGCTGGTCAACGCGACGGCCGCCTACAAGCCCAAGGCGTTCGTCGTCGGGCTCGCGAGCGCAGCGGTCGCGCCCGGGTTCGTCGGCGCGGCCGAGGTCGCATCGCTGACGCTCGCCGACTGGACGGGCGTCACCGGTGCCGCCGCTCTCCAGCCCGGCGGCATCTACTTCCTCGGCGCGACCGGCGGCCTTTCGCTGACGCCCCCGCCGGCGCCGGCATGCGTCGCCATCGTCGGCGAGGCGATCAGCCCGACGACGCTCCGCCTTACCGTGCATCCCCCCATCCAGCCCTGAAGGAACCGCGATGGCGTTGAAGACACCCCTCGTGCTCGGCAGCGACGGCCTCGTCCAGCAGCTGCAGTCCGGCGACACGATCAGTTCGGCCGTCGCCGCGCAGACGGTGCGGCAGGTGACCAATGCCGAAAGCTCGGCGGCGATCACCATCGGCATGCCCGTCTATGCGACGGCGGCCGACGCGGTGAAGCGCGCCCAGGCGAACGCCAAGGCGACTTCGCAGCTGGCCGGTCTGGTTTTCGATGTGTCGATCGCCGCGGCGGCGACGGGCAACATCTGCTCGGCTGGCATTCTGGTCGCGACGACGGCGCAGTGGGATGCGGTCGCCGGCACGACCGGCGGCCTGACCTTCGGCACGCGCTACTTCCTCGATCCGGCCAACCCCGGCAAGATCACGTCGGCCGTGCCCACAACGGCCGGTCAGACGAACACGGCTGTGGGCATCGCCTTGTCGACGACCGAGCTTGAGCTTCAGCTTCAGCCGCCGATCCTGCTGTGACATTCCGGCCGCCCCTCGTCTTCGGCAGCGACGGCCTTCTCCAGCAGGTCCAGTCGGGCGACGGGCTCCAGGCGAGCGGCGCGGAGTGGCTCGCGTCGATCCCGGCGGCCCCGAACGCCGGGGCGGTGCGTGAGGGCGTGCGGACGTGGGGCGGCCGGGACATGCTTGCGGTACGCTCGGCGCAGTGGCCGGAGCAGGTGCTACAGTCGCTGATCGGCCGGGATCGTGTGATCGGATGGATTGGTCGCGCCGGCGCGGGTAACCTCGACACTCTGCCCGGCACATACACGCCCACCATCGTCGGTTCGCTGACGGGACGCTCGCCCGCGACGTCGAGCCTCGCAACCCGTGCCGGACGGGTCGGCATCGTCTCGTCGGCGACTGCGGGGTCGGCCGCGGCGATGTACGGCGGCACGAGCGCTTGGCGCTGGGTGGCGGTCGGCGACGGTGCCGGCAACGGCGGCTTCCACTTCGTGGCCCGGTTCGTTCCATCAGACGCGGCGGCGGTCAGCGGCGCGCAGATGTTTCTCGGCGTTGCGGCGTCGAATAGCGCCCCGACGACGGGCGACCCGAGCGCCAACGTCAATCAGATCGGCGTCGG
The DNA here is from genome assembly GCA_019245455.1 of Sphingomonadaceae bacterium. Lineage (GTDB taxonomy): Bacteria > Pseudomonadota > Alphaproteobacteria > Sphingomonadales > Sphingomonadaceae > Polymorphobacter_B. The sequence continues at coordinate 2,810 of JAFARM010000045.1, forward strand.
CGGCGTCGCGGGCAGCTCGAACCTCCAGGTATTCGCCGCCGGGGGAACCGCGCAGTCGGCGATCGATCTCGGCAGCAACTTCCCGGCGAACAGCCTCGCCGTCGACCTCTATGAGGTCCACCTGTTCAGTTCTCCGTTCGACAATACGAAGATCGCCTACCAGGTCGATCGCAACGGCGGCTCGACGATCAGCGGCGGGTTCACCGCGACCGGCACGATCGCCAACACGACGCCGGGAACGACGCTGCCCGCGACGTCGACCGTGATGATGCCGCGCGCGTACCGCACCAACAACGCGACCGCGCTCGCGGTCGGCATCGACATCTCCTCGCTCGTCGTCCACACCCCTTATTGAGGTCGCCCATGGCCACCGACGCCGATATCCCCGACACCCTCACGATCGTGCTGCGCAAGCCGGTCGACCATGCGGGGCAGGTCTACGACCGGATCGAGTTGCGCGAGCCGACGGCGGCAGAGCTGGTGCAGATGAGCCGGGTCAACGGCACCGAAGGCGACATCTTCGCCCTGTCGCTGATCGGCGGCGTTCCCAAAGGCGCGATCGAGAAGATCGGTGCCCGCGACCTGCTGACGGGGGCCCGCTTTCTCGGGGGTTTTTTGCTCGACGTCCCGAAGGCTGGGGACGTGTCGTCGATCAGCTGAGCGCGCGCTACGGCCAGCTGCCGTCGACCCTGATGCAGCGGACATGGTCAGAGCTCAACCAGTGGCGCGCCTGGGCGGAGGGCTGATCCAATGACCGCCAAGGTAGCCGTCGACATCGAGGCGGGCGACAAGACCGCCAAAGGTGTCGCCTCGGCCGAGAAGCGCCTCGGCCGGCTGCCGAAGAAGGCCGGCGAAGTCGAGAAGGCGTTCAACCGCGCGGGGGCGTCGTCGTCGCGCTTTGCCACCAGCGGCCTCGCGCCGCTCGCACGGACGCTCGGCACCGTCGAGAAGGCGACGGCCCGCGCGCTGGGCGGCTCCGATGTCATCGGCCAAGCGATCGGCCGGTTCGGGGCGCTCGGCGAGGTGACGGGGGCGGTCAGCAAAGGCTTCGGCGAGACGGCGTCGAGCGCCGGCGTTCTCGGCGGCGCGCTCGGGGCACTCGGAGTCGTCGGCGCGGCGACAGTCGGTGTTCTGGCGGCTGCCGGCGTCGCGGCGTACAAGACGGCCGAGGGATGGGCTGCGAACGTCGCCGGGCTTGGCCGACTGTCGCAGACGCTCGGCATCGCGACCAAGGACCTGCAGGAGTTTCAGCAGGCCGGCGAGCGGGCGGGCGTGTCGAAAGAGGCGACGACGGGGTCGCTGGCCGGCCTCGCGGGCACACTGCACGACGCGGCCTACGGCCGGAACATGGAGGCCGCCGCGGCGCTGGCGCGCGTCGGCGTCACGCTGAAGAAGGACAAGAACGGGCAGTACGACTATCGCCAGGGCGCGCTCGACGTGTCCGATGCGCTCGCCCGGCAAA
>JAFARM010000046.1 GCA_019245455.1 Sphingomonadaceae bacterium
ACCGGCTGAAGCGCTTCCAGTCGAGCCACTTCGGCCATCGCATTTTCTGCGGCGATTGCGGCACGCCCTTGCTGATGGCGGTCGACCATGAGCCCGAGACGGTCGACTTCAGCGTCGCCACCCTCGACGAACCCGATCGCGTGCCGCCGGGCTTCCACATCTTCTGGGGCAGCAAGGTCGCGTGGTTCGAGCCCAAGGACGATCTGCCAAGGCACGAGAAGTTCCGGTCGAACACGCGCGGGCTGACAGCAAGCGAGCCGCCGGAATGAAGATCCTCCCCTGCCTTTGCAGGGGAGGGGGACCCCCTTGGGCTGGGGGAGGGGCATTGGCACGGCGTCGGCCCCTCCACCGCGCTACGCGCGGTCCCCCTCCCCTGAGTTTCGCTCAGGGGCCGATTGCAAGGTTTAGAGCTGGCCTTCGAGCCAGGTCTGGAGCTGGGTCTTGGGGGCGGCGCCGACCTTGGTGGCGGCGGGCTGGCCGTTCTTGAACAGGATCATCGTCGGGATGCCGCGCACGCCGTAGCGGGCCGGGGCATCGGGGTTGTCGTCGATGTTGAGCTTGACGACCGTCACCTGGTCGCTCAGCTCGCGGCTGATGTCTTCGAGCGCCGGCGCGATCTGCCGGCACGGCGTGCACCATTCGGCCCAGAAATCGACGAGCACCGGCTTGTCGGAGCCGATCACGTCCTGCTCGAAGCTGTCGTCGGTAACGGTCTTGGTGCCCATGTCGATCTCCTCGGGATTACTGGAGATGTAGGGAGATCAGGGCAGCGGCTCAACCTCCCGCGCGCGTGGAATGTGACGGTCGAGGAGATTGTCCGGCAGATCATAGAGGGCGGGCGCGGCGGTGTAGAGCAATTTCGCCTCGATCCGCCGGCCGGGGAAGATCCGCCGCAGCGCCTCGGCATAAGCCGCCATCTGCCGCAGATGGGCGACCGGCACCTCGTCGAGCGAGGCCGGGGCGCGGCGGCCCGTCTTGAAGTCGGCGAGCACGATCCGGTCGTCGAGGACGAGCAGGCGGTCGACGGTACCGGCCACGACCAGCCCCTCCCCGATGACCGCCGCGATCGGTGCCTCGGCGAGGGCGGCGGGACCGAACAGCTCTTCATGCGCGGGGTCGGCGACGATCCGGCAGGCATCGCCGACGAGCGCGCGGCGCAGGTCCGGATCGGCGACGCCGGCGGACTGTTCGAGCCAGCGTTCCGCTCGCACCGCCCGTTCCGCCGCAGGCACGTCGGGGAGGCGCTCGAACAGGCGGTGCAGCAGCCGCCCCCGTTCCGCCGCGTCGCGCATCGTCGCCGAGGGCGGCGGATCGGCGACGTCCTCGTCACCCAGCGAGGACGGCGCCAGCGGCCGCGGCGGCCGCGCTTCGGGCGGCGCAGGGCTGCGGGCCCAGTCCGGCACCGGGGTTCGGGCGGCGGCTTCGCGAGCGTCACCCTTCCCCGCCTGCGGCACCGCGCCGAACCAGCGGGCGCGCGTCCAAAGCGGATCGTCCGTCCATTCCGCGCCCATTGCGCCGAGCGTCGCGTCGAGCGCTTCATACCAGCTCGACGCGGGCGGGCTGCCGCGGTCTGCCGGGCCGAGCGCGCCGCCGATGAACAGCCGCTCCTCGGCCCGCGTCATCCCGACGTAGAGCAGCCGCCAATGCTCCTCCCGCTCGAGGCGGTCCTGCGCCTCGATCTGGGCGCGCAGCGGGTCGCCGACCTCGTCCTTGCGCGTACGGAAGACGGGGATCGCGCCCTCCTCCGTCTCGAGCCGGGCGAAGCTGCCGCCGAAGCCGCCGCCCCGCCGGTCGGGGTCGGCGCAGGCATCGGCAAGGATCACGACCGGCGATTGCAGGCCTTTCGAACCGTGGACCGTCATCACCCGCACGGCGTCGAGCGGAGCGGACGGGTCGCGGACGATCTCGACGCTGCCGCGGGCGAACCAGTCGAGGAAGCGTTGCAGCGACGGTCCGGCGGCGGATGTCTCGAAATCGAGCGCCGCGGAGAGCAATTCCTCGACCGGATCGCGGGCCTCCGGCCCGAGCCGTTCGAGCAACTTGCGGCGGCCGTCGAGCGGCCCGCTGAGCAAGGTCTCGAGGAATTGATGCGGCGTCGCATAATCGGCCATGGCGAGGAGCGATTGCAGGCCCGCCATCGTCGCGGCGTCGCAGCCGCGGGCGCGGATGTGCGGCCAGAGCGCGCCTTCGCGCCCGAACGACGCTTCGAACAACGCCTCCTGGGTCCAGCCGAACAGCGGCGACACCAGCAGCGCGGCCAGGTTGAGATCGTCGAGCGGCTGGACGGCGAAGCGGATCGCGGCGAGCAGATCCTTCACCGCCAGCGGCGCGGTCAGCAGCAGCCGGTCGACGCCTGCGACCGACACCCCCTCGGCATGCAGGCGCGCGACGATCAGCGAGGCGAGATCGCCGCGGCGGCGGACGAGGATCAGGATATCCTCCGGCCGCAGCGGGCGCCCCCGGCTCTTCAAATGGAAGGGCTCGTCGAGCCAGCCGCGGATCTGACGCGCCAGCCGCGCCGCGTAATGCCGGACCGTGTCGCTGATCCAGCCTTCCTCCCCCGCTTGCTCGTCGCCGCCCTCGTCCAGCGCCTCGACGAAGGGCTGCCAGAGCGTTACCGAGCCCGGGCGGTCGCCATGGT
>JAFARM010000144.1 GCA_019245455.1 Sphingomonadaceae bacterium
GCCTTCTCGATGCTGTCCGACTGGTTCCCGCGCGAGCGGCGGGCGACGGCGCTGGCCATCTATTCGGGCGGGCTCTACCTGGGTGGCGGCGTCTCGTTCCTGATCGGTGCGGTCGTCGTCAAGGCGTGGGACGCGGCCTATCCCACCGGCGGCCCGCTCGGGCTGGCCGGGTGGCAGGCGGCGTTCCTCGCCGTCGGGGCGCCGGGCCTGCTGCTGTCGGCGTGGGTCGCGACATTGAGGGAGCCGACGCGCGGCCGGGCCGAGGGCCTGCCGCCGCCGCCGCCGGTCGTCGATCCGGGCCGCCGCCTGCTGTCCGACATCAGCAGCGTCCTGCCGCCGCTGACGCTGCTCCACCTCGCCCCGTTCGGCCGGCGGGTGCTGGTGCCGAACCTCGCCGTCGCCGCCGGCATCGCGCTTGCCGCCGCGCTCGTCGCGGTGGTCACCGGCGACGTCGCGCAGTGGGTCGCGGTCGGCATCGGCTTCTATGCGGTCACGAGCTGGGCGCAGTCGCTGCGCGAGCGCGACCCGCCGACCTTCGCCCTCATCTGGGGGACGCCGACCTTCCTGCTGGCGGTGGTCGGCTTCGGCTCGATCAGCTTCGTCGGCTACGGCGTCGGCTTCTGGGCGGCGCCGTTCGCCATCCGCACCTTCGTCGCGCCGCTAGCCGCGGCGGGCGGGCCGATCCCCTTCTACGGCACCAAGGCCTTCGCCGCGCTGATGCTCGGTGGGTGGGGGGCGGCGGGCGGCTTCATCGGCATCGTCGCCGGCGGCTGGCTCGGCGACCGCGCCAAGCGGCGCACCGCCGGGGGGCGTATCCTCGTTGCGCTGACCGCCGTCCTCGTCCCGGCACCGCTCGTCGTCCTGATGGTCCTGACCCACGACGCGGCGCTATTCTACCTCTACTATCTGCCGGTCGGGCTGTTCCAGAGCGCCTATGTCGGCATCGCCGCGGCGACGTTCCAGGACCTCGTCCTGCCGCGGATGCGCGGCGCGGCGACGGCGACCTACCTGATCGGCACGACGCTGATCGGGCTGGGCCTGGGCCCCTATTTCGCCGGCGCGGTATCGAAGGCGACCGGCAGCCTTGCCACGGGCATCCTGTCGCTCCTGCTCGCCGCCCCCGTGACCCTCGTCTGCCTCGGCCTCGCCTGGCGCGGCCTGCCGGGGGCGGAGGCGAGCCGGTTCGCGCGGGCACAGGCCGCGGGCGAACCGATCTAGGGGAGACGAGCCATGAGAATCGAACAGTTGTTCAGCGTCGCCGGCAAGGTCGTCGTCGTCACCGGCGGCAGCCGCGGCATCGGCGAGATGATCGCCCGCGCCTATGTCGAGAACGGTGCCAAGGTCTACATCACCGCGCGGAACGCCGCCGTCTGCGACGGGCTGGCGGCCGAGCTGTCGAAGTCGGGCGAGTGCGTCTCGATCCCTGCCAACCTCGCCGACATCGCCGAGATCGACCGCTTCGCCCGCGAGATCGAGGCGCGCGAGCAACGCGTCGACGTCCTGTTCAACAACGCCGGCGCGAGCTGGGGCGCGACGTTCGATCAGTTCCCCGAGAGCGGCTGGGACAAGGTCATGGACCTGAACGTCAAGAGCGTCTTCTTCCTGACGCAGCGGCTGGTGAAGCTGCTCGAGGCGGGGGGCAGCGCCGACGACTATGCCCGCGTCGTCAACATCGGCTCGATCGATGGGATGCACGTCAGCGGCATCGAGACGTACAGCTATGCCGCGTCCAAGGCCGCCGTCCTCCACCTGACGCGGATGATGGCGAAGAACCTCGCCGCCCGCCACATCGCCGTCAACGCCATCGCGCCGGGCTACTTCCCGTCGAAGATGACCGCCGGAATCCCCGAGGAATGGGCGGCGGCGTCGGTGAGGGCGACACCGATGAAGCGCATCGGCACGCCCGAGGACATGGCCGGCGTCGCCCTCTACCTCGGCAGCCGGGCGAGCGGCTTCGTCTGCGGCAGCGTCATTGCCGTCGACGGCGGCTACGCGACGACGGTGTAAGGTCCTTACCCTTTACCCACCGAGTCATGCTGGCGCAGGCCAGCATCCACGGGCGTGCGAGCAGCCGCGCCTCGGTGCCTGGCGCAGCGGTGGATGCTGGCCTGCGCCAGCATGACCGATCGATCGCCTGACCAGCCCGTTTTGCAGGCATCCGCCCCCGTTCTAGGCACCACCCCCCGCGCGAAAATCCCTTCGCACCCGCAAAAACGCCCGTTCACCGGGTGGCACGACCCGTGCTAGGCTGGCCGCGACAAGGGGTGCGGGCGTGAAGAAAGTCGAAGCCGTCATCAAGCCGTTCAAGCTGGACGAGGTGAAGGAGGCGCTGCACGAGGTCGGCGTCAGCGGCATCACCGTCACCGAGGCCAAGGGCTTCGGCCGACAGAAGGGGCACACCGAGCTCTACCGCGGCGCCGAATACGTCGTCGACTTCCTGCCCAAGGTGCGGCTCGAGGTCGTCGTCGACGACGACCAGGCCGACCGCGTCGTCGAAGCGATCGCCAACGCCGCCCGCACGGGCCGAATTGGCGACGGCAAGATCTTCGTCACCACCGTCGACGCCGCCGTCCGCATCCGCACCGGGGAACGCGACAGCGATGCGATCTAGTCTGTCCCCTTGTCGCCGTCATGCTGGCGGAGGCCAGCATCCATGGTGGTGCGCGAGGGCGGACCGGGTTGCTGGCCCGACCGTGGATGCTGGCCTTCGCCAGCATGACACGCTCCAGATCTACTGAAGGGAACACTCATGGCCGAAACCGCAGCCTCCATCCTGGCGACGATCAAGGAGAAGGAGATCGAGTGGGTCGACCTCCGCTTCACCGACCCCAAGGGCAAGTGGCAGCACCTGACGATGGTCGCGAGCGTCGTCGACGAGGATATGCTGTCCGACGGCTTCATGTTCGACGGCAGCTCGATCGACGGCTGGAAGGCGATCAACGAGTCGGACATGATCCTGCAGCCCGACCTCGACGCGACCTACATCGACCCGTTCAGCGCGACGCCGATGCTGATCCTGATCTGCGACATCGTCGAGCCGTCGACCGGCCAGCTGTACGGCCGCGACCCGCGCTCGACCGCCAAGCGCGGCGAGGCGTACCTGAAGGCGAGCGGCATCGGCGACACGGTCTACGTCGGCCCGGAAGCCGAGTTCTTCGTCTTCGACGACGTCCGCTTCAAGATCGGCTATAATGTCGGCAGCTACGAGCTCGACGACATCGAGCTGCCGACCAACAGCGGCACCAAGTATGACGAGGGCAACATGGCCCACCGTCCGCGCGTCAAGGGCGGCTACTTCCCCGTCGCGCCGGTGGACTCAGCCGTCGACCTCCGCGCCGAGATGGTCTCGACGATGATGGAGATGGGCCTCCCGTGCGACAAGCACCACCACGAGGTGGCGGCCGCGCAGCACGAGCTCGGCCTCACCTTCGGCACATTGGTCCAAACCGCCGACCGGATGCAGGTCTACAAGTACGTCGTCCACCAGGTCGCGCACGCCTATGGCAAGACGGCGACGTTCATGCCCAAGCCGATCAAGGACGACAACGGCAGCGGGATGCACACGCATATGTCGCTGTGGAACGGCAAAACGCCGCTGTTCGCCGGCGACGGCTATGCCGGGCTGAGCGAAACCGCGCTCTACTTCATCGGCGGCATCATCCGCCACGCCAAGGCGGTCAACGCCTTCACCAACCCGTCGACCAACAGCTACAAGCGGCTGGTTCCCGGCTTTGAGGCTCCGGTGCTGCTGGCCTACTCGAGCCGCAACCGCTCGGCGTCGTGCCGCATCCCCTACGGCACGGGCGGCAAGTCGAAGCGCGTCGAGGTCCGCTTCCCTGATGCGATGGCGAACCCGTACCTCGCCTATACCGCGCTGCTGATGGCCGGCCTCGACGGTATCGAGAACAAGATCCACCCCGGTCAGCCGATGGACAAGAACCTGTACGACCTGCCCCCGCGCGAGCTGCGCAAGGTACCCACCGTGTGCGCGAGCCTGCGCGAGGCCCTGGGCGCGCTCGACAAGAGCCGGGCCGTGTTCACCAAGGGCGGCGTCTTCACCGACGACCAGATCGACGCGTACATCGAGCTCAAGATGCACGACGTCCAGCGCTGGGAGATGACGCCGAGTCCGGTGGAGTTCGATATGTATTACAGTGCCTGAGCGGCCGGCGATTAGCGGGTAAACGCCCTTCGCGTTTACCCGCTAATCGCGGACTCGCGACGGCACCGGCCGGCGGGGCGGCGGAGCCTCCCTCCGCCGGACCCGTCCGACGTCAAGCGGCGGCTTTGCCGGCGCGCTGGTAGGTTCTTGTATCCGACTTCTCGGCGGAGCCAATCCGCAGCACAGGCAAGCAGGTCTTCTCGATGATCGTCATCGCATCGTTGATGGCGTCACTCACTTCATTTTTCTCGCCCTCCCGAGCGCTGACGTCGTACATCGCACGCCGAATTTGCTTGGTGAACTCCGGATCGTTTCCGCTGTCATCGTCTCCATAAGACTCCACGTTAACTTGTACGATCCAAAACTGATGGACTAGCTTGTCAATCGATTTCTCAAGCTCTTCACCAAAAAGGGCACGAGCCATTGGTAGGCAGTCGTTCAAACCGTCCTGCTCTGCTTTAGTCCTCTTCAACCGCTCATAGTAGGCTTGAACGGTGACTAATCGCTTCCTTCGGCGCTCTTCCTGGTTCTGCCACCACAACGCCCCTTTAAGTATCTCTTCGGCTGCGGAAAGCTCATGCCCCCACATCATAGCACCGCGAACATACTGTAAAGCGCGACGAGCCTTATAAGCTGCCGTCAATATCCGCTCGGCTTGCTCAAGGTGACGCTCTGTTACTTTCTGAAGCCTCCAAGAATCAAAAGTGCTTTTGCCTAGTCGAGCCGCAACGAGAACCGCGAATGCTCCTACGATAGTACCGATGCCCTGCAGCATCGCCCCTGTAGCCGCCCAATCTGTCATCGCCTCAAATCAACCCCGCCAACGGGCTCGACGGGTCCGCGTACATCCGCCTTCCCATGCGCCCGGCACCATAGGCCAGCCGCCCCGCCTCGACCGCCAGCTTCATCGCGCGGGCCATCGCCACCGGGTCCTTGGCTTCGGCGATGGCCGTGTTCATCAGGACGCCGTCGCAGCCCAGCTCCATCGCTTCGCAAGCGTCCGACGCGGTGCCGACGCCGGCGTCGACCAGGACGGGGACCTTGGCTCCCTCGACGATCAGGCGGATCATCACCGGGTTCTGCAGCCCCAGCCCGCTGCCGATCGGCGCGCCCAAGGGCATGATCGCGCACGCGCCCAGATCCTCCAGCTTCTTCGCCGCGATCGGATCGTCGGCGCAGTAGACCATGACGTCGAAGCCGTCGCGGACGAGCTCCTTCGTCGCCTCCAGCGTCGCAGCCATGTCGGGATAGAGCGTCCGTGCCTCGCCCAGCACCTCGAGCTTGACCAGATGCCACCCTCCCGCCTCGCGCGCCAGGCGGAGCGTGCGGACCGCCTCGACGGCGGTGAAGCAGCCGGCGGTGTTGGGCAGGTAGGTCACCTTCTTCGGGTCGATCAAGTCGGTCAGCATCGGCTTGCCCCA
>JAFARM010000163.1 GCA_019245455.1 Sphingomonadaceae bacterium
TGGACGGGCGGGAGCGACTCCGGGACGATCTGCAAACTCAGCCTCGCACGGCCGGTCGTGTCGCGGGCGCCCCGGGCGTATGGGGCGTCATGGATGTGCTCGCCGACATCTTCGAGACGATCCAGCTGCGCGGCAGCTTCTATTTCCGCACGGACTTCTCGCCGCCCTGGGGCGCCACCGTGCCGCCGCTCGGCCGGGCGGCGCGCTTCCACTACGTCGTCCAGGGGCGGTGCTGGGTGCGCGTGGGCGACATGGAGCCGGTCGAGCTGTCCGCCGGCGACTTCGTGCTGGTGCCCAACGGCGCGAGCCACATCCTGTCGCACGCGGAGCGCGCCGAGGCGCCGCCGCTCGAGACCGTGCTGGAGGCGGCGGGCTATCGCGGCGAAGTGCTGCTCGCCGTCGGGCGCGGTGATCCCACGGCGGCGACGCAGCTCGTCTGCGGCCACCTGAGCTTCGGGGCCAGCGCCGATCACGCCGTGCTCCGCGCGCTGCCGCCCCTGGTCCGGATCACCAGCAGCGAGCGGGTCCGCCGGCGCTGGTTCGACCGCGTCCTGCAATTGCTCGTCGATCAGGTGTTCGACAGCGACCCGGGGTCGATCGCCGTCGTCACCCGCCTGTCGGAAATCCTGTTCATCGAGGCGATCCGCTTCGCCGGCGACGAGGCCCCCGATCTGCGCCGGCTGATGGAGGCGTTCGGCGACACCAGGATCGGCCGCGCGGTGGCGCTGATCCATCGCGATCCCGGCCGTGCGTGGACGGTCGACGGGCTGGCGCGCGAGGTCGGGATGTCGCGCACCCGCTTCGCCCGCCGTTTCCAGACGCTGATCGGCATGGGCCCCGTCGGCTATCTGACCGAATGGCGGCTGCAGCGCGGCGTGGCGGCGCTGACGACGTCGCGGCGCACCGTCTCCGAGATCGCCAACGCCTGCGGCTATGCCAGCCCCGCCGCCTTCACCCGCGCCTTCGCCGACCGCTTCGGCGAAACGCCCAAGCAGTTCCGCAAGCGCGGCGTCACGGCGGCCTGAGGCGACTTCGCCCGTCGTTCCCGATGCTGTGCAGCGCGTCCCGCGGCGTTGAACACGCGGCTTCGGGCGCGCATCGCTGCCGTGGTTAACGGCCGCCGCGCCGGCGGAAGGGCAAACGGGGAGGACGCGATGATCGAGAACACGGACGCGAAGGGAACCTCGCGGCGGTCGCTGCTGCAGTCGGCGGGGCTGGTGTCGGCGGCGGTGGGGCTGGTCGCCGCCGTGCCCGCCGGGGCCGCGCCGGTGCGTCGCCACACGGGCGGCGCGACGGCGTCGGACGTGGCGGTGATGCAGGGGGCGCTGGCGCTGGAGCACGAAGGCATCGCCGCCTACAAGATCGCGGGCGGCAGCGGCCTGCTCAGCCCGGAGGTGCTCGCCGTCGCGCTCGTCTTCCTGGGCCACCACGAAGGGCACCGCGACGCGCTGGCCAAGCTGATCGCGCGCTCGGGCGGCAAGCCGGTCGAGCCGAAGTCGAACGACGAATATATCAAGAGCCTGAACATCGCCGCGCTGAAGAACCAGGCCGACGTCATCCGCTTCGCCGCCGGACTCGAGCAGGGCGCGACCAACGCCTATGTCGGGCAGGTCGCGGCGCTGCAGGACAAGGCGACCGCGCACCTATTCGGCCAGCTCGGTGCCGACGAGGCGGTGCACTGGGCGCTGCTCAACAACGCGGCCGGGGGCACGGTGCCCAAGGCGGCGTTCCTGTTCAGCTGACGCGGCGATGCTGCGCATCCTCGCCACGGCCGTCGTCGCCGGCGCGGTCCTGGTCGTCGCGTCGCTCGCCGCCGCCGCCCCCGCGGCGGCGACGGGCGAGGCGGCGGCCGGGCAGGCGCTGTATTTGGCCAGGTGCGGTGGCTGTCACTCGCTCGACGCCAACCGCATCGGCCCCGCCCACCGCGGCGTTGTCGGGAGGCGGGTCGCGTCGGTCCCCGGCTATGCCTATTCGCCGGCGCTGAAGCGGCTCGGCGGCGTGTGGACGCCGGCGCGCCTCGACCAGTGGCTGCAGGGACCGCAAGCGGTGGCGCCGGGCGCCAGGATGTTCCTGACCGTCGGCGACCCCGCGGTGCGGCGCGACATCATCGCCTATCTCGCGGCCAACCCGGCCACGCCTTAGGTCGCGTGCGGGCGTCGCCCCTGTCGGTGGCGCACGCGATGCGCTAGGGCGCGCGGCGATGCCGCGTTTCGCCTTCACCATCGCCGCGACCGATGCGGCGGCGCGCACCGGCGCGCTCGCCATGCGCCGCGGCACGATCCGTACGCCCGCCTTCATGCCGGTCGGTACGGCGGCGACGGTCAAGGCGATGCGCGCGCGCGAGGTGGCGGCGAGCGGGGCCGACATCCTGCTGGGCAACACCTATCACCTGATGCTGCGGCCGACGGCCGAGCGCATCGCGCGGCTGGGCGGGCTGCACCGCTTCATGGGGTGGGACCGGCCGATCCTGACCGACAGCGGCGGTTACCAGGTGATGAGCCTCGGCAGCCTGACCAAGGTGAGCGAAGAGGGCGTCACCTTCGCGTCGCACCGCGACGGCAGCCGCCACGCCGTGACGCCGGAGCGGTCGATCGAGATCCAGCGCCTGCTTGGCTCCGACATCGTTATGGCCTTCGACGAGCTGGTCGCGCTGCCGGCGGATCGCGACACGGTCGCCGCCGCGATGCGGCGATCGATGCGCTGGGCCGCGCGCTCGCGGACGGCGTTCGACGGCGGCGGCGAGCACGCCGGGCGGAGCGCCGTGTTCGGCATTCAGCAGGGCGGCCTCGACGAGGCGCTGCGCGGCGAGTCGGCGGCGGCGCTCACCGAGGTCGGCTTCGACGGCTATGCCATCGGCGGGCTGGCGGTGGGGGAGGGGCAGGCGGCGATGCTCGGCGTGCTCGACTTCGCCTGCGACCAGCTCCCCGCCGACCGCCCGCGCTACCTGATGGGGGTCGGCAAGCCGGACGACATCGTCGGCGCGGTCTTGCGCGGTGTCGATATGTTCGACTGCGTCCTGCCGACGCGCTCGGGGCGTACCGGCCAAGCTTTCACCCGCGACGGGCCGATTAATCTCAGGAACGCCAAGTATGTCGAGGACGAAGGCCCGCTCGACCCCGGCTGCCCGTGCCCGGTGTGCGCGACCGCCAGCCGCGCCTACATAAGCCACCTCGTCCGCTCCGACGAGATCCTCGCCGCGATGCTGATGACCGAGCACAATGTCTGGTTCTACCAAACGCTGATGGCCGACCTGCGCACGGCCATTGCGGAAGGCCAAGTGCAGGCGTTCGCCGCTGCGTTCCTGGCCCGCTATGGCGGGGCGGGCTGACGGCTGTCCTACAGTCGGCTGTTGCGCTAGATCTTTGGTCCGGCCGGAGAGGTGGCCGGGGGGAGCGAGTCGCTCCGGGCCGTTGGGCTCCCTCGGCGACGGTGTGACCGATGCGACCTTAGCCGGGGGTCTGGACACCGGTGGCAGGGGCGGGTAGTCGCCCGCATGGACGCCGCCACGCCCCCCGAAGCCATTCTCATCCTCGATTTCGGCAGCCAGGTCACCCAGCTGATCGCCCGGCGGGTGCGCGAGGCTGGCGTCTACTGCGAGATCGTCCCCTTCCAGTCGGGCGCCGAGGCGCTCGCCCGGCTGAAGCCCAAGGGCATCATCCTGTCGGGCGGCCCGGCGTCGATCGGTGACCTCGGCAGCCCCCGCGCGCCCGCCGAGGTGTTCGCCGCGGGCGTCCCCGTCCTCGGCATCTGCTACGGCGACCAGACGATGTGCGCCCAGCTCGGCGGCTCGGTCGCCACCGCTGCCGACCGCGAGTTCGGCCGCGCCTTCGTCGAGGTCGTCGCCCCCTGCGCCCTGTTCGACGGCGTCTGGGCTCCCGGCGAGCGCCACCAGGTGTGGATGAGCCACGGCGACCGCATCGACGCGATTCCCGAAGGCTTCCGCGTCGTCGCCCGCTCCGACATGGCACCCTTCGCCGCCATCGCCGACGACGAGCGCCGCCGCTACGGCCTGCTGTTCCACCCGGAGGTCGTCCACACCCCGGATGGTGCCAAGCTGCTCGCCCGCTTCGCCCGCGACATCGCCGGCTGTGCCGCGACGTGGAGCATGGCCGGCTACCGCGCCGCCAAGGTTGCGGCGATCCGCGAGCAGGTGGGCGACGGGCGGGTGATCTGCGGCCTGTCGGGCGGGGTCGACTCGTCGGTCGCCGCCGTCCTCATCCACGAG
>JAFARM010000206.1 GCA_019245455.1 Sphingomonadaceae bacterium
CCGTTCGTCGAGAACGTCGTCTTCATCGACAAGCGCGTGCTCGACCTCGAAATGCCGCAGCAGACGGTGCTGTCGACCGACCAACGGCTTCTCGTCGTCGATGCTTTCGCCCGATTCCGCATCGTCGATCCGCAGCGGATGTACGAGACCGTCGGCAGCGAGGAGAACGCCCGCGACGCGCTCGCCCGCAGCCTCGCCTCGCGGCTCAGGAACGAGCTTGGCCGGCAGCCCTTCGCGGCGCTGCTCAGCCCGGAACGGACGATGCTGATGGACGACATCCGCGTCAGCGTGAACCGGCAGGCAGCGCAGTATGGCGCGTCGATCCTCGACGTCCGGATCAAGCGCGCCGACCTGCCAACCGGTGCGCCGCTGCAGTCGGCCTATGATCGGATGAAGTCGGCGCGGGCGCAGCAGGCAGTGACGATCCGCGCCGAAGGCAACAAGCAGGCGCAGCTCGTCCAGGCGGAGGCACAGGCGAACGCTGCGCGGATCTACGCCGACGCGTTCGGCCGCGATCCGCAGTTCTACGCCTTCTATCGTGCCATGCAGGCGTACACCGTCGCCTTCAAGGACAGCAACTCGACCGTCATCCTGTCGCCCAACAACGAGTTCCTGCGCGAGTTCGAAGGCCGGACAGCCAAGGAAAGATGAACTGAAAACAACGTCCTTCCGCGGCTTGATTACCCCTTGTCTGTTGCCGAAATGCACCGCATGGCCTTGACGACAGGGCCCGACACCCAGGAGACCGACCCCCGTGCGCATTCTTCGCAGCGTCATTCCCGCTCTCGTCCTCGTCGGCGGCGCCGCCGCGGTCCTGATGCCTGCCGGCGCGCAGATCGCGACGACCCCGGCTGCCGCCCCGCCGGCGCAGAATGCCGGCCCGATGCCGCCCGCCAGCGGCCCGGTCGGCGCCCCCGCGCGCGGCTTCGCCGACCTGACCGCCCGCCTCGCGCCCGCGGTCGTCAACGTGTCGACGACGCAGAAGATCGAGGTCGGCCGCGGCCTTCGTGGCGGCGCGCCGTCAAGCCTGGAGGAGCTGTTCCGCCGCTTCCAGGATCAACAGGGCGGGGGTGACGACAGCGGCGGCGGCAGCGCGCCGGCGACGCGTGAGGCGACGAGCCTCGGCTCCGGCTTCCTCATCGACCCCAGCGGCTACATCGTCACCAACAACCACGTCATCTCGGGCGGGGAGCCGGGATCGCCGGCGAGCAAGCTGCCGGTCGAGACGATCACCGTGACGCTCGCCGACCGCCGCGAGTTCAAGGCGCGCGTCGTCGGTCGCGACGTGCTGTCCGACCTCGCGCTGCTCAAGATCGACGGCACCAACCTGCCCTACGTCAAGTTCGGCAACAGCCAGGCGGTGCGGGTCGGCGACTGGGCGATCGCCATCGGCAACCCGTTCGGGCTCGGCGGGACGGTCACCGCGGGCATCGTTTCGGCGCTCCACCGCAATATCCAGTCAGGCAATTACGATCGCTACATTCAGACCGACGCCGCCATCAATCAGGGCAACTCCGGCGGGCCGCTGTTCGACATCGACGGCAACGTCATCGGCATCAACACGGCGATCTTCTCGACCAGCGGCGGCAATGTCGGCCTGGGCTTCGCCATCCCCGCCGAGCAGGCGCGCCCGGTCGTCGAGCAGCTGATGAAGGGGCAGACCGTCGTCCGCCGCGGCTATCTCGGGGTCCAGATCCAGCCGGTCACCGGCGCCATCGCCGAGGGGCTCGGCCTGCCCAAGGACCACGGCGAGATCGTCGCCTCGGTCGAGCCCGGCGGTCCGGCGGCCAAGGCCGGCATTAAGCAGGGCGACGTCGTCGTCCGGGTCGCGAACCAGGACGTGACCTATGACAACACCCTGTCGTACATCGTCGCCAATGTCACACCGGGCAGCCGCGTGCCGATCGGCATCATCCGCGGCGGCAAGCAGCTGACGCTCGAGGCGACGGTCATCCAGCGGCCGAGCGAACTCGCGCTGCGCGGCGCGGCCCCCTCGCCCGAGGACGGCGATCAGACCGAGACACCGGGCAACGCGCCGGGAATGGCGGCCGCCAAGGCATCGCTCGGCATAACCCTGACGCCGCTGACGCCCGCGGTTCGCGCCGAGTTGAAGATCGACGCCAAGACCGAGGGCGTCGTCATCGCCGGGGTCAATCCCGACAGCGACGCGGCAGCGCAGGGCCTCAGCCGCGGCGACGTCATCCTGTCGATCAACCAGGTGCCGACGCCGACGCCTGCCGCCGCCGCCGCCGTCGTCGCCGAGGCGAAGAAGGCCGGGCGCGACACGGTGCTGATGTTCGTCGCCTCGCGCGGCCGCCCGCCGCTGTTCATCGGGGTCAAGCTGCTGGGCAAGTAGCGGGCCGCTGGTCAGCGTGTCACCCCCGCGTAAGCGGAGACCCATCTCCCGCGGCTTGAGGAGATGGGTCCCCGCTTGCGCGGCGATGACAGTGTTAGGGGCGGGCTCTTCCGCCAACCCACGTGCGCCGCTAACACCGCGGCATGAACTACGCCTTCGACGACGAGCAGCGGGCCGCCGAGGCCTGGTTCCAGAAGCTACGCGACGACCTCTGCGCCGCTTTCGAAGCCCTGGAGGACGAGGGTTCGGGGCCGGAACCCGCAGGCCGCTTCGTCCGCACGCCGTGGGAGCGGCCCGACCCGAGCGGCGCACCGGGCGGCGGCGGCGTCATGGGCGTGATGAAGGGCCGCGTCTTCGAAAAGGTCGGGGTTAACACCTCGACCGTCCACGGTACCTTCTCCCCCGAATTCGCCAAGGCCATCCCCGGCGCTGAGGACGACCCGCGCTTCTTCGCCACCGGCATCAGCCTCGTCGCCCACATGGCCAACCCGCACGTGCCGGCGGTGCACATGAACACGCGTTTTCTAACGACGACCCGCCGCTGGTTCGGCGGCGGTGCCGACCTCAACCCCGCCCTCCCCGTCGACACGGACACCGCCGAGTTCAAGGCGGCGTTCAGGGCGACGTGCGATGCCCACGGCGCGGACTATTGGGACCGGTTCAGCGCGTGGTGCGACGCGTATTTCTTCGTGCCCCACCGGGGCCGCCATCGCGGCGTCGGCGGCATCTTCTACGACCGGCTGGAGGGCGACTTTGCGATCAATCTCGCCTTCACGCAGGATGTCGGACGGACATTGCTCGACATCTTCCCCCGCCTCGTGCGCCGCCACATGGCCGACCCGTTCACCGAGGAGGAGCGGCTGGCGCAGCTCCGCTATCGCGGGCTCTATGCCGAGTTCAACCTCGTCTATGACCGCGGCACGACCTTCGGCCTCAAGACCGGCGGCAACACCGACGCGATCCTGATGAGCCTGCCGCCGCTGGCGCGGTGGGATTGAAGGCCGACCGCCCGACGCCGCGCAGTTCCCGGCGATGTGCGACGGTCAGTCCTCGAGCTGCCGCGCGACGGTCGCCGTCGCCACGGCGCCGACGATCGCGATCAGCGCCGCGACCGCCCCGTCGAGCGCGCTGGCAAGCAGCGCCCCAAGGCCCGATCCGCCGGCCAGCGCCACCACCCCCGCTCCAATCAGTCCGGCCGCCGCCGACACCACGAAGAACCAACCGATCAGCGTCAGCAGGAAACCCGTCGCGCGCCAGCCATTGTCGGCAGTCAGCGCCCAGGCACGCTCGACTGCAGCGACCGGCCCCCCGCCGTCGAGCGCCAGCGGCAGCGCCGGCAGCAGCCGACCGATCGTGTAAACGCCCGGCACGATCAGCAGCAGCAGCCCCGGTGTGACCGCCAGCGCCGACACGAACTGGACGAGGACGAGCAGGGGCCAGGCCCGCAGCGCCGCGGCGAGTGCCTCACCAACCGACCGCGCGACGCCGCGCCGCCGGTCGAGCGCCAAGCGGATGACCGTCGCCTGCGCGACGAGCGCGATCAGCCCGGGGATGACCAATGTCGTCAGCACCAGCTGCGGCGTCATCTCGGCCGGAGTCTTCGGCAGCGGCGGCCCGTAGCGTTCGAGGGCGACGTTGGGCAGCAGGACGAACGCCGCCGCCACCGGCCAGACGAGCGGCAGCAGCGCGCGCGTGTCGGCGACCGTGTCGTGCCAAAGCGCCGCAAGGACGAGCGGTCGCGTCACCCGGCGTGGCAAGACAGCAGCCGCGTCACCTGGATCAGGCGGCGCGCGCGACGCCCTTGGTGGCGACCAGCTCGGCGAGTTCACCCGACTGGTACATCTCCATCATGATGTCGCTGCCGCCGACGAATTCGCCCTTGACGTACAGCTGGGGGATGGTCGGCCAGTCGCTGAAGCTCTTGATGCCGGTGCGGACCTCGGGATCGGCCAGCACGTCGACCGTCTCATAGTCGACGTCGAGCCGCTCGAGGATCTGGATCGCCGTCGAGGAGAAGCCGCACTGCGGGAACAGCGGCGTCCCCTTCATGAACAGGACGACGTCGGTACCGCCGACAAGGGCGGCGATCTTGCTGTGAATATCGCTCATGCCGAGGCTCCTTCGGGGACGGCGGTGGTCAGTTGCAAAGCGTGCAGCACGCCGCCCATGCGGCCGCCGAGCGCGCTGTAAACGAGTTGATGCTGCTTCACCCGGCTGAGACCGGCGAAGGTGGCGCTGACGACATGGGC
>JAFARM010000207.1 GCA_019245455.1 Sphingomonadaceae bacterium
TCCACGCCCACGCGCCGGCGCGCCTGGTGACCGAGGACATCGTCGCGCAGAGCGAGCTCGCGGTGCGGCTGCAAAACGCGAAATTCGCGAGCTATTGGGGCTGAGGTGGCGTTCCTTCGCTCGAAGAACACCGCTAAGCCGGACTTCACCGCGCTCGACATCCAGACCTCGGCCTCGACGCTGCCGATTCCGATCGTCTACGGACGGACCAAGATCGGGGCCAACGTCATCTTCTACGGCGGCTTCCGCGTCGCGCCAGGCTCGACGCGCGGCAAGGGCGTCGGCGGCAAGGGCGGCGGCGGCAAGGGCGGCGGCGGGGCGGCGCAAAGCTACACCTATTATGCCGACATCCTCATGGGCCTGTGCGAAGGGCCGATCCAGGGCGTCGGGCTCGTCTACAAGAACCAATCGCTTTACGTGCTGCTCGAGCTCGACCTCGGGCTCTATACGGGCACAACGCCGCAGACCCCGAACGCCTACTTCGTCTCGAGGTACCCCGCGCAGACGCTGGCCTACCAGGGCACCGCCTACGTCTGGGCGCCGAACTACAACCTCGGCGACACCGCCACCGTCGGCAACCACAATTTCGAGGTGATCGGCATCCTCGCCGGCACCGGCGTCAACGGGATCGACGCCGACCCGGCGCAAGTGATCTACGATTTTCTGACCAACGCGCAATATGGGGCGGGCTACAGCGCCGCCTCGATCAGTTCGACCGCGCTGTTCGGGGCCGGCGGCGACGCCTCGCTGCAGAGCTATTGCCGGACGATGGGCATCGCCTTCTCGCCCAAAATCGAGAGCCAGGAGCCGGCGTCGAGCATCCTCACCCGCTGGCTCAAGCTCCTGAATTGCGCCGCGGTGTGGAGCGGCGGGCTGCTCAAGTTCATCCCCTACGGCGACACGGCAATCGCCCAAGGGGCGCAGACCGCCTATTCCACCACGTTCTCGATCCCGACGCCAACGCCGCTGTCGAACGGCGGCATCCCCGCCTTCGTCCAGGTGTGCACCCCGGCGCAATTCGTCAGCGACGGCGGCGTGATCTACACCGAGACCGGCGGCGCTTTCGCCTTCATCGGGGCGCAGATCCCGACCGCGCCGTTCACCTACGGCATGGTGACGCCAGGAACCTACATCTTCGGCGTCGCCGACGAGGGCAAGCCGGTCACCGTCACCTTCACCGCCCAGGCCCTCGGCGGCTATTCTCCGAACCTGACGCCGGTCTATGCGCTGACCGACAACAATTTCGTCGCCGACGGAAGCAAGGACCCGGTCGAGGTCGAGCGCGCCGACATCTATTCGCTGCCGACCATCCAGCGGCTCGAGGCGCTGTCGCGCTCGAACCAATATGCGGCCCTGCCGGTCGAGGCGCGCGATCAGGCGAGCATCGAAATCTTCGGGCCGCGCGTCGGGCCGGTCATCGCGGCGAACGAGATTTGCGACGAAGCGATCGTCGCCCCGATCGTGGCGCAGACGATCCTTCAGCGCGAGCTCTACGTCCGCACCAAGTTCACCTTCAAGCTGTCGTGGGAGTTCTGCCTCCTCGACCCGATGGACGTCGTCACTCTCACCGATTCGAACCTCGGGTTGTCGAATTATCCGGTCAGGGTGATCTCGATCGAGGAGGACGACAGGGGGCTGCTCACGGTCACGGCGGAAGAGCTGGTGGCGGGCGTGTCGACCGGGCAGTTCTACCCCTCGGGCTCGACGGCGGGCGCCTTTTCCCAGAATACGGCCGTCCCGGCGGTCCCGGTCAATACGCCGCTGATCTTCGAGCCGCCGCTCGCGGCGACCGGTGGCGTCGCTCAGATTTGGGTCGGCGGCTCCGGGGCCGGCGGGACGGTGGCGCAATGGGGCGGAGCGAACGTCTGGGTCTCGCTCGAGGGGACGACCTATTCGCAGGTCGCCACCATCACCGCCCCCTTGCGGCAAGGCTTCCTAACCGCCGCGCTGCCGCTCGCCGCGGGCTGGGACCCGACCGACACGCTGTCGGTCAACCTCGCCGAAAGCCAGGGCGCGCTCGCCGGAACGTCGCAGGCGGCGGCGCAGCAGGGCGCGACGCTATCGCTGGTCGAGTCCGAGCTCCTCGCCTATCAGACGGCGACGCTGGTCTCGGGCAACGCGTACAATCTCACCGGGCTCGCGCGGGGACTGTGCGGGACGACGCCGAGCGCGAGCCATGCAAGCGGCGCGCCGTTCGCGCGCCTCGACGGCGCGGTGGTGCAATACGACCTGCCCGCCGGGCTCGCCGGCAAGACGCTCTATTTCAAGTTCCAGAGCTTCAACGCTTTCGGCGGCGGCGAGCAGGACCTCTCGACTTGCGCGGTCTACGCCTTCACGGCGCCGGTGGTGTCGAGTTCGGGCGGCGCGCCGCCTTACCCGATCGCAACCCAGCTCAGGGCAGGGATCCCGCTCGACCTCGGCCAGGTGATCTCGGTTCCGACGCTCGCCGACGACTGGGGCCTCATCACCGCGGCCGTGACCGATACGACCGATCTCGGATCGATCCCGGTGGCCTCGCATCCGATCGCCACAGCGCTTCTTTCCGGCAACGTCGATCTCGGGGCGATCGTGAGCCTGGTCACGGTCTCCGATGACTTCGGCGGCGTCGCCAACGACGGCGCTGCGCAAACCATCACCCTCGGAACGGTTCCATAGGCCGCGCGGCGCGCGGCCTTTCAAGGATTATTGATGAGCGAACAGCTTCAGCTTCGCCGCGGCACGGCGACCAACATCGCCGCCAACACCGGCGCGCAGGGCGAGCCGTGGTTCGACACCACCAACAACCGCCTCGTCATGAACGACGGCTCCACCGCCGGCGGCTGGCCGGCGGCCAAGCTCTCCGAGGTGGTCACCAACACCCGCACCGCCGTCAGCGACGCCAATTACACCGTGCTGACCACCGACCGCATGGTCGCTTACACGACGCTGACTGCCGCGCGCACGGTGAGCCTGCCGACCGCGGCGAGCTTCCCGACCGGAACGCGGTTGCTCGTCATCGACGAGACGGGCAATTGCTCGGCGACCAAGACGATCACCATCGCGCCCAACGGGACCGACAACCTCGAGGGCGCGAATTCGAACGCCGTCATTGCCGCGCCCTACGGCTTCATCGCGCTCGAATCGAACGGCTCGAACGGCTGGTTCATCATCGATCAGTTGCTCGTCGCCTCGGCCCCCAACGGCGCGATGATGCAGTTCGCCGTGCTCGAGACGCTGGTCTCGGGCCTCTCGGGCGCGAGCGTCAACGCACCGCTTCAGATCCCGGCCAGTTGCATCGTCTTCGCGGTCGGCGCGCGGGTGACGACCACCATCACTGGCTGCACGTCCTGGGAGCTGGGCAGCGGCGGCGCCGGCTCGTCGCAGTTCGGCTCCGGGCTCGGGCTCTCGGCCGGAACGACCAACCCCGGGCTCATCGGGCCGGCCGCCTATTACGCGGCGACCAACCTGACGCTGACCGCCGCCGGCGGAGGCGCGAGCTTCTCCGGCGGCGCGGTCAGGCTCTCGATCCACCTCGCCTATTGCAACCCCTCGACTTCATAAAGAAGGCCTTCCCCTTTTGGACAAGCACCACATCGCGCACTACGGCGCCGCAGCCGCGGCCAGCCTAGCCGCCCTCTGGCACGCGACCCCGCGTGCCGTCGACGCCGCATGGTCTCTATCGTCGCCGGCGCAGGCGAGCGGCATCGCGGCCGCGGCGCGCAAGATCGCCAAAGACGGCAAGATCGCCGTCGCCATCTGTTGCGTCGACGTCGAGTGCCGGACGTTCGCTGCAACGCTGGCACGCGGCTTCAAGGGCGCGGGCCTCGATGTCCATCGCGAGAAGCCGATGATGGCGCGGGCCGGCGTCGTCGTCGGCGGGCCCCAGGCTGAGACCGCTGAGGCGCTGGCGAAGGCGATCGACGCGGACGCGGCCGGCGTTTTCCTGGCGCACGTCGATCCCAAACCGCGCGAGCTTTACGTCGGTTTCGGCGAGCCGCAATGACGACGCCCAATCTGCGCCGCGCGCTGGCCGCCCTCGGGGCGGCTTTTTTGTGGCTCGCGATCGGCCTCGTCCCGGCCGGCGGGCAATCGACGCGCGCGACCCTGAATGCCTACAACAACACCTATATCGTGGCGAACGGCGTCGGGGCGATCACCGGGCCCATCCTGAACGCCGACATTGGCGGCCTGATCTCATCCGCCGGCATGCTGGCGGATACGAACGCCTGGACGGGCGCGAACAGTTTCTCGCAGATGCCAACGCTCTCGGCCTGCACGGGCTACCTGACGGGCAATGGCGGCTCGCCCGCCAGCTGCTCGCCGACTATCCCCGCCACTGCGCTCGCGGCGGGCGCGGCGGCGATCAACCTCGACCGCACCACATACGCCCGCCATGCCGCGTTGACGACCGCCGTTGCGGCGGTCACGACGGATACGATCGAGCAGAGAGGCTATTACGGCGTCGGCGACGGCGGGTGGGCGCTCTATGACTGGAATTCGACCTCGCTCGCCACCGCCGACGGCGTGCTGGTGATCCTGCCGTCCGGGCAATCGAGCGGCACGGCCGGGCGCTACATCCTGCGCATCCCGGCCGAGGGCGTCCATCCCGAGGTCGCCGGCGCTTATGGCAACATGCCGCTGACCGGCGTCGCCGCCACGGCCTCGTGGGCGGCCAATGCGACGACGATCGCGGTCCCGAGCGGCCAGGGCTGGAGCGCCGGGCAGATCATCTACGACACCACGACCGGGCGCCGCATCGGGACCGTCGCGTCCTATTCGGGCACGAGCCTGGGCGTGAGCGGGGGCGGCGCGGCTTACGCCTCCTCAGGCAACGCCGACGTGCTCGCGATCGGCAACGACGACACGACGGCGCTGCAAAACCTGCTCAATTACGTCTCGAATTCGAGCGCGGCCGGCGGGACGATTATCCTCAACACCAAGAAGGGCGGCACGGCCTACCTGATCGACTCGGCCTCGGTGACCATCCCGAACAACGTCAAGCTCAAGGGCGTCGGGATGCCCTATTTCTCGTCCTATTCGGCCGGCGCCTCGGTCGGCTGGCCGATGATCCAGCTCAATCCCGCCTATTCGATTTCGCCGCAGGAAGGATCGTCGGCGCAGGATCTGCTCGTCTGGCGCGCGGGCCTCGCGCCTTATCCGAGCACGTCCGAGCAGCTCTTCAACTACCAGATCAACGTCCTGTGCGATTTCGGCGGCTGGTCCTCCGCCACCGGCCGGTGCTCTGCCGGAACGTCGGTCGCCTTCAACGTGCAGAAGCGCGACGTCAAGCTCGACAACATCATGGTCGTCGGCTTCAACAAGGCGGTCTACGGCAACCAGTCGCCGCGGCTCGGCCTGCGCCATCTCTATTGCGATGACGCCAACTGCTTCGAGATCACCAACGTCGGCGACGTCTATTACGTCAACGACGTCCGCGGCCAGCAGCCCTGGACATCCAACCTGACCGAGCAGTTTTCGGTCTATTCCGCGACCGTCCCCTCCGGCGGCGGCGGAACGGGCTACACGGTCGGCGATCTTTTGAACGTCCCCTCGGGCGTTCCGGGCACGCTCACCTGCACCACCAACGCCATCCTGCGGGTCAGCGGCGTCTCGAGCGGCGCGGTCACCTCCTTTGAGGTGGATAACCTCAACGGCTCCGACACCGGCCAGTGCGCGCGCTACAATGTCGCCGAGACCTGGGGCCTGACGGCTTCGACGCTGCCGATCGTGTGGGCGGCCGGCAGCGGCGGCACGAACGGGACCAATGTTCCGCTTTATCTCGTCCAGGGCGCGGCGAAGCAGACCGCAACCGCCTCGTGGACCGCTTCGACCACGATCACGGTCAATTCCTGCCCGGCCGCGAGCAGCGTGACGGCGAACGTGACGCCCGTCCTCGACGGGACCCCGACGACGCCCTCCGTGCTCGGACTCTTCGTCTCGTGCTCCGGGACCACGCTGACCTTGAGCGCGGCCTCGTCCGGGTCGAACGGCGACACGCTCTATTTCTCGCAGTGCAACACGTTCCCGGCGCTGCAGGGGACGATCTCGGGCGGGGCGCTCTCGGCGATCACCGGCGTCTCCGCCGCTGGCGCCTGCGTCGCGCAGGTGCGGCCGAACCTGCTCACTTCCGTCGTCGGCGGCGGCCTCGCGAACGCGCAGGTCAACGGCGCGCTGGTCGCCAATGCGAACGGCGTCCAGGTCGCGCAGGACTATTACGCCAAGAACCCGGTCACGCTGACCACCAATCATTGCGCCGGATCGTGCTCGGGCGCGCAGGCTTTGATCTCGATGTTCGGCGGCGCCTACCGTCCCGGCATCGGGGGCTATGTCCACGACACCGGCGACGGGGCCGGGTTCTCGGACATCGAGTTCGAGGGCGAGCAGACCGACTTCAAGCTCGCCAATCTCAGCTTCCAGAAGTGGCGCAACATCGGCGGCGAGAATTTCGAGGGCGACTGGGACCTGCCGGGCGTCGGCCTCGACCTCGAAGGCGCGATGAGCGACGTGAGCCTCGACCAGCTCGAGTTCGAAGGCAATTCGACCGCCTATCTCCTCAACAACACCGGCGGCGCAACGCTGATCGACCTCGGCCTCGGCTTCGGCTCCGGCCAGACCCACGCGGCGCACAACCAGGGGATCGTGACCGGCTCGGGATCGTCAGGCGTCATTCTCGGCGCGCATCTCAACAGCGCCAGCGGCTATTCCGGCAACGGCTCGCCGCCGCCGATCCAGATCGGATCAAACTCTGGCTCCTGGGTCATCGACGATGTGATGAACAGCGGCTCGGGGAGCCTCACGCCCTATAGCGCCTGGTTCGGGGTCGCGCCGTCCGCGGCGCCGCCGACCTCGCCGCAGCTGGGCTGGCGGCTCGGCCCCATAAACGTCAACGGCGACTTCAATTTCGACCAGGTCAACGAGGGCGCGACCGCCGGGGCGAATGCGGGCTATCGCGCCGACCTATGGCGCTCGGCCAATATCGGGGCCGCCGGCGTGACCAGCGTGCGGCAGACGGCCGGCAATCCGACCGGCTTCAACTACAATCTGCTTCTGACCAGCGGCACGCCGACCACGCCGGGCTCGGGGCAGAGCGATTATCTCTATAGCCCGGTCGAGGCCGGGCAGACGTTCGCGGCGCTGCAATGGGGCGGAAGCGGCGCGCAGCAGGCCGAGATCGAGGGGCAGGTCAAGGCTTCCGTCGCCGGGACTTACGACCTC
>JAFARM010000257.1 GCA_019245455.1 Sphingomonadaceae bacterium
GCGGGTGCCGTCGACGGGATCGATGATCCACACCCGCGACCGCGTCAGCCGCGCGCCGTCGCACACCATCTCCTCCGACAACAGGCCGTCGTCGGGGCGGAGCGCGCGCAGCGACTCGACCAGGAAGGCGTTGGCGGTGCGGTCGCCGACCGCTCCGAGCACCGCCGGCGGGTGAAGGCCCGCCGCGCGCACGTCGATCAGGATGCGCCCGGCGGCGGCGGCGAGGTCGGCGGCCAGGGCGGCGTCGTCGCTCACGGGATCAGGTAGCGGACGATCCGCTCGGCCGCCGCCTCGGCGTCGAGCGCGGTCGTGTCGATGCGGATCTCGGGCGCGGGCGGCACCTCGTACGGGCTATCGATGCCGGTGAAGTTCGCCAGCCGCCCGGCGCGCGCCTTGGCGTACAGTCCCTTGACGTCGCGCCGTTCGGCATCGGCGAGCGGCGTATCGATGTGGACCTCGACGAACTCGCCGGGGGCCATCATCTGCCGCACCAAGTCGCGTTCGGCGCGGAACGGCGAGATGAAGGCGGTGATGACGATCAGCCCGGCGTCCGCCATCAGCCGCGCCACCTCGCCGACGCGGCGGATATTCTCGATCCGGTCGGCGTCGGTGAAGCCGAGGTCGCGGTTGAGCCCATGGCGGACGTTGTCGCCGTCGAGCAGGAAGGTGTGGCGGTTCATCCGCACCAGCTTCTTTTCGACCAGGTTGGCGATGGTCGACTTCCCCGCCCCCGAGATGCCGGTGAACCAAAGTACCTTGGGCGTTTGGTTCTTCAGCGCCGCGCGCACCTCGCGGCCGACCTCGACGGGCTGGCGGTGGACGTTCTGCGCCCGGCGCAGCGCGAAGTTGAGCATCCCCGCCCCGACCGTCGCGTTGGTCAGCCGGTCGATCAGGATGAAGCCGCCGAGCGTCCGGCTGTCGGCATAGGGCTCGAACACCAGCGGCCGGTCGGTGGCGAGCGTCGCGACGCCGATGGCGTTGAGGTCGAGCGTCCGCGCCGCCAGCCGGTCGAGCGTGTTGACGTTGACCTTGTACTTGGGCGGCTGCAGCGTCGCCGCGACCGTCTGCGTCGCCAGCTTGAGCCAGTACGATCGGCCGGGGAGCAGGTCCTCCTCGGCGAGCCAGACGACCGTCGCCTCGAATTGGTCGGCAGCCATCGGCGGATCGCCGGCGGCGGCGATGACATCGCCGCGCGAACAGTCGATCGCGTCGGCGAGCGTCAGCGTCACCGACTGGCCGGCGACCGCCGCGTCGAGGTCGCCGTCGGCGGTGACGATCCGCGCGACGGTCGACGTGCGCCCCGACGGGACGACGCGCACGGCGTCGCCCGGACGCACGCTGCCGGCGGCGATCAGGCCAGCGAAGCCGCGGAAGTCGAGGTCGGGGCGGCTGACCCCCTGCACCGGCAGGCGGAACGGCCGCGCTTGGTCGCGGTCGGCGGCGAGTGGCACGCCTTCCAGATGCTCGATCAGCGTCGGGCCGTCGTACCATGGCATTGCCGCCGAGCGGGCGACGGCGGTGTCGCCGCGGAACGCCGAAATCGGCAGCGCCGCGACCGCGCCGATGCCGATGCCGTCGGCGAACGGGCGATAGTCGGCAACGATCGCGTCGAACGTGGCGCGGTCGTAGTCGACCAGGTCCATCTTGTTGACCGCCAGCACGAACTGCCGGATGCCGAGCAGCTGCGCGAGATAGGAGTGGCGGCGCGTTTGCGTCAGCACGCCCTTGCGCGCGTCGACCAGGATGACGGCGAGATCGGCCGTCGACGCCCCGGTCACCATGTTGCGCGTGTATTGCTCGTGCCCCGGCGCGTCGGCGACGATGAAGGTCCGCCGCTCGGTCGCGAAGAAGCGGTAGGCGACGTCGATGGTGATGCCCTGCTCGCGCTCGGCGGCGAGGCCGTCGACGAGCAGGGCGAAGTCGATCGCCTCCCCCTGCGTGCCGACTGCTTTCGATTCCGCGGCGAGGTCGGCGAGCTGGTCCTCGAACAAGGCCTTGGTATCGTGGAGCAGACGGCCGATCAGCGTCGACTTGCCGTCGTCGACCGAGCCGCAGGCGATGAAGCGCAGCAGCCCCTGGTCGCGGTCGCGCCACGAGGCGTCGGCAGCGATATCAGCGGGGGCCGCGACCATCAGAAATACCCCTCCTGCTTCTTGCGCTCGAGGCTCGCGGCCCCGGCGTCGCGGTCGACGGCGCGCCCCTGCCGTTCCGACGTCCGCGCGACACGCATTTCGTCGATGATCGCGTCGAGCGTCGTCGCCCGGCTCTCGACCGCGCCCGTCAGCGGGTAGCAGCCGAGGGTGCGGAAGCGGACCCAGCGGTCGACCGGTCGCTCGCCGGGGGCCAGGCGGAAGCGATCGTCGTCGACCATCAGCAGCGTGCCGTCGCGCTCGACCGTCGGCCGCGGTGCTGCGAAGTAGAGCGGGACGAGCGCGATCTTCTCCCGCGCGATATATTGCCAGACGTCGAGCTCGGTCCAGTTCGACAGCGGGAAGACGCGGATCGTCTCGCCCGCCGCCTTGCGCGCGTTGTACAGGTTCCACAGCTCGGGCCGCTGGTTCTTGGGGTCCCAGCGATGCGTCGCCGTGCGGAACGAGAAGACGCGTTCCTTGGCGCGGCTCTTCTCCTCGTCGCGCCGCGCGCCGCCGAAGGCCGCGTCGAAGCCGTGGTGGTCGAGCGCCTGCTTCAGCCCCTGTGTCTTCCACAGGTCGGTGTGGAGCGCGCCATGGTCGAACGGGTTGATGCCGCGCGCCTGGGCTTGCGGGTTGACGTGGACGATCAGCGTCATGCCGTTTTCCGCCGCGACCCGGTCGCGTTCGGCGTACATCGCCTTGAACTTCCACGTCGTGTCGATGTGGAGCAGCGGGAACGGCGGCGGCGCGGGGAAGAACGCCTTCCGCGCGAGGTGGAGCATGACCGCCGAATCCTTGCCGATCGAATACAGCATGACCGGCCGCTCGCATTCGGCGACGACCTCGCGCAGGATGTGGATGCTCTCCGCCTCGAGGCGCTGCAGGTGGGTGAGCGTCGCCGCCGTCATCGTCCCCTCGTCTCCCGCCACCGCTCTACCTGCGCGCTTCCTGCCGCGGGGGCGAGTTTTTCTTGTCGGCGCGATACCGCGCTCAGCCGGCCATCGCCGCCAGCAGGGCGTCGGCGAGCAGGGCGAACTCGGCCGCGCGCGGGCTGCTGCCGCGCCACGCCAGCGCGATCTCGCGGTGGGCGGCCGCACCGGCGAGCGGACGCGCCACGACCGGCGTGCCGGACAGGATGCCGGCGTCCAGGGCCATCTTCGGCACCAGCGTCAGCCCGAGCCGGTTCGCCACCATCTGCACCAGCGTGTGGAGCGAGGTGCCGAGGATCGCCGCGTCGCCGCGCAGGTCCGGCCGGCCGCAGGCGGCAAGCGCATGGTCCTTCAGGCAGTGCCCGTCCTCGAGCAGCAGCAGCCGCGCCGGGTCGATCGACGCCGGGCGCACCGTCGCGGGGGCATCGGGAAAATCGTCGGGATGGAAGGCGAGGAACAGGGGGTCGTCGACCAGCCGCCGCGTCGCGACGTCGCCACACCCCCACGGCAGCGCCAGCAGGACGCAGTCGAGCTGCCCGCGCGCCAGTGCCTCGCACGCCGCGCCACTCGTCTCCTCGCGCAGGTAGAGCTTGAGATCGGGGTAGGCGGCGCGCAGCTTCGGCAACAGGCGCGGCAGGAGGAAGGGCGCGATCGTCGGGATGACGCCGAGCCGCAGCTCGCCCCCCAGCGGCTTGGCGGCGGCGCGGGCGAGTTCGCTGAGTTCGTCGGCTTCGCGCAGGACGGCGTACGCCTTGGCCGCGACGCGCTCGCCGAGCGGGGTGAACCGCACCACCCGGCGCGTCCGCTCGACGAGCGTCACGCCGAGCAGCGTCTCGAGTTCGCGCAGGCCCGCCGACAGCGTCGACTGGGTGACGAAGCTCGCCGCCGCCGCGCGGCCAAAGTGTCCGGTCTGGTGCAGCGCGGTCAGGTATTGCAGCTGTTTCAACGTCGGCAGGAAGTTCATCGCGCCGGCATCTGGCACAAGAACGGCGGCCCGTCACCGGGCCGCCGTCGCTTGTCCGCGGTCAAACCGGTCAGAAGTTGCGGTTCGACCCCATGCCCGTCGACGCCATGCCCGACGAGCCGGCTCCCGTCGTCGAGCCGATGGCGTCGGCCGCCTCGACCCCGGTGGCACTGCCGAAGCGGCGCTGGCCGGTCAGCGTCTCGCCGGTATCGCTGTCGACCGCGCCGCCGCGATACGGGCTGCCGCCCTGGTCGCTGACCCGCCGCCGGTCGAGGTCGACGCCGTAATAGCTGTCGACCTCGCGCCGCCGGTCGCTGCCGCCGTCGAACGTATCGACCTCGTCGCGGCTGTAGTTCGGCGCATGGCGCAGGTCGTCGGCCGAGTGCTGGACGTTGTAGCCGCTCTTCCGCTCGTCGTAGGTCAGCACGTCCCACGGCAGCGGATGATAGCGCTCGCCGATGCCGAGGAAGCCGCCGAACGACATGACGGCATAGGCGACCTTGCCCGACCGCTTGTTGAGCATGATCGAGTCGATCGTGCCCAGCCGCTCGCCGCTGGCGTCATAGACCGCCGTGCCGATGACCTTGTCAGCCGAGATCAGCGTGCCCGACTCGTCGGCGGTGACGTCGTCGGTGCGGTCGCGGCCCAGACCGTCGCGATTGTCGCCCATCGCGTGGTGGCTGCCCTGCCCGGCCGTGCCGGCCGGCAGGTCGCTGTTCCACGTCCCCTGTCCGCTCGCGCTGCTGTCGCGGAAGGTGCCGCCCTGCGTGCCCTGGCCTGGCGTGAAGCTGCCCTGGCTGCCCGTCGCGCTTTCGCCGATCTGGCCGTGCTCCGCCTGGATGCCCGGTGCCATGGTGCTCGTGCCGGGCTGGCGCTGGTCGTCGCCGATGCCGCGCCCGGCGCCGTGACTGGTGTCCTGGACGGTCAGGCCGTCGTCGTATTCAGGGCTGCGGGCGGTGCCCGGCACGGTGCCGGCCTGGCTCTGGCTGCCAAAGCCCTGGTTCTGCGAAGTGCCGCGATCATCGCTGTTCATCGCACGTCCTCCTTTTCTGCCGCCGCTGGAACGCGCCGGCCCGCCCCGAAGAACAAGTGCGCGACGGCAACGTTCCGGCTGCCGAGCGTTCGGATGCGGCAGGCTGGCGCTTGGCCGGCCAACGGGTTATGAGCGTGACTTGAATGACG
>JAFARM010000378.1 GCA_019245455.1 Sphingomonadaceae bacterium
CGGCCGGGGCGCGAGGCGACGCTGCCCGGCGCACGCACCGCGGACGTGACCGACGCCGCCGCCCTCACCGCGCTGTTCGCCGCCGAGCGCATCGACGCCGTCGTCTGCTGCCTCGCCTCGCGCACCGGCGTGCCGGCCGAGGCGGCGGCAATCGACCGCGACGCCGCCATTGGCGCGATCCGCGCGGCCGAGGCGGCGGGGGTCGGCACCTTCGTCCTGCTCTCCGCGCTGTGCGTGCAGAAGCCCCGCCTCGCCTTCCAGCGCGCCAAGCTGGCGGCGGAGGCGGCGCTGCAGGCCTCGGCGCTCGACTGGACGATCGTTCGCCCCACGGCGTTCTTCAAGTCGCTGTCGGGGCAGGTCGAGCGGGTCCGCGCCGGCAAGCCGTTCCTCGTCTTCGGCGACGGCCGCCTGACCGCGACCAAGCCGGTCAGCGATCCCGACCTCGCCGCCTTCATCGCCGACTGCCTGGGCAACCCCGAGCGCCGCCACCGCATCCTCCCCATCGGCGGCCCCGGCCCGGCACGGACCCCGCGCGAGCAGGGCGAGGCGCTGTTCCGCCTCGCCGGCCGCCCTCCGCGCTTCACCTCGGTCCCGCCGCAGCTGCTGAGCGGCATCGCCGCCGGGCTCGGCGCGACCGCCCGCCTCGTCCCCGCCATGGCGGCGAAGGCGGAGCTCGCGCGCATCGGCCATTACTATGCGACCGAGTCGATGCTCGTCCTGACGCCCCACGGCTACGACGCCGCCGCGACGCCGGAGACCGGGAGCGACACGCTCGACCAGCACTTCGCCGGCCTGCTCGCCGGGACCGCCGCCGACGACCGGGGGACGCACGCGGTGTTCTGAGGGGTCGCTGCGCGCCCTTCCTTGTCATTCCCGCGAAAGCGGGAACCCATCTCCCGCCGCCTCCCCGTGACGACGAGGAGCTTGCAGGCTCAGCCAGTCGCCCGCTACCGAGCACGGCTGCAGGGCGGCTAACCGCGGGAGATGGGTCCCCGCGTTCGCGGGGATGACGGCGCGAGAGCGTTCGCGCGCGCACCCCATCCACCCACGCACGTGCTTCCCCCGCCCGCCCGCTGCCTCTACACCGCCCCCATGGCCGACATCCTGTCCCGCATCTGCGCCACCACCCGCGAGGAGGTCGCCCGGCGCAAGGCGCTCCGCAGCCTCGCCGACCTCGACCGCGCCGCCGCCGCACAGACGCCGCCCCGCGGCTTCCGCGCCGCGCTCGACGCTGCCCCCGGCTTCGCCCTCATAGCCGAGATCAAGAAGGCGTCGCCGTCTAAAGGTCTGATCCGCGCCGACTTCGACCCCGCCGCCCATGCCCGCGCCTACGAGGCCGGCGGGGCGGCGTGCCTGTCGGTCCTGACCGACGCGCCGTACTTCCGGGGGCACGAGGATTATCTCGTCGCCGCCCGCGCCGCCTGCGCGCTGCCGGTCATCCGCAAGGACTTCATGCTCGACCCCTGGCAGGTCGCCGAGGCGCGCAGCATCGGGGCGGACGCGATCCTCGTCATCATGGCCGCGCTCGACGACGGCCTCGCCGCCGAGATCGAGGCGGCGGCGGTCGAGCGCGGCATGGACGTGCTGGTCGAGGTCCACGACGAGGGCGAACTCGACCGGGCGCTGCGCCTGAGATCGCGGCTGATGGGGGTCAACAACCGCGACCTCCGCACCTTCACCGTCGACTTCGCCCGCACCTACGAGCTGGTCGGCCGCGCGCCGCCGGGCTGCACCTTCGTCGCCGAGAGCGGTCTGACCGGCCCCGCCGACCTTGCCGCCATGGCCGCGCACGGCGTCCGCGCCTTCCTCGTCGGGGAGACCCTGATGCGGCAGGCCGACGTCGAGGCGGCGACGCGCGCCCTGCTCGCCGCCCCGGTGCCGGCATGACCCTGACCCACCTCAATCCCGCCGGCGAGGCGCACATGGTCGACGTCTCGGCCAAGGACGCGACCGTCCGCGAGGCGGTGGCGGAGGGGTTCATCGCGGTCGCCGCCGACGCCCTCACCGCGATCCGCGCCGGCACCGCGGCCAAGGGGGACGTGCTCGCCGTCGCCCGCGTCGCCGGGATCATGGCGGCGAAGCGCACCGCCGAGTTGATCCCCTTGTGCCACCCGCTGCCACTGAGCGGCGTCACGCTCGACCTGACGTTCGAGGACGCCGGCATCCGCGCCATCGCCACCGTCCGCACCACCCACACCACCGGCGTCGAGATGGAGGCGCTGACCGCCGTCTCGGTGACGCTGCTGACCGTCTACGACATGGCGAAGTCGATGGACCGCGCCATGCGGATCGAAGGCGTCCGCCTGCTCGCCAAGCGCGGCGGGCGGTCGGGCGCGTGGGTGGCCCTGGCGGCCGAGCCGCATCCGACGGAGCCTGGCGGACCTGCGGGACCGGCCGGAGCCCAGCCCTCCGCACCGGCTCGCCCCGCGGACCCGGCATGACCGGCCTGACCAGCGTCGACGAGGCGCAGGCCCGCCTGCTCGCCGACGCCGTGCCGCTGCCGGCCGAGGACGTGCCGCTGCCCGCCGCGCTCGGCCGCATCCTCGCCGCCGACGTGGTCGCGCGCCTGACGCAGCCGCCCTTCGCCGCCAGCGCCATGGACGGCTATGCCATCCGCTGGGACGACCTGCCCGGCCCGTGGCGCGTCGTTGGCGAGAGCGCGGCGGGGCGCCGCTTCCGCGGCACGGTCGGCCCCGGCGAGGCGGTCCGCATCCTGACCGGCGCGCCGCTGCCGGCGGGGGCAGACACCGTCGTCGTCCAGGAGGACGTGCGGCGCGACGGCGACACCCTGACCCTGACCGGCGACGGCCCGCCGCGGCAGGGCGCGCACATCCGCCCGCCCGGGCTCGACTTCGCCGCCGGGCAGGTGCTCGCGCGCGCGGGCGAGGCGGTCACCCCGGCGCGGATCGGCGTCGCCGCGGCGAGCGGCCACGCCACCCTCCCCGTTCACCGCCGCCCGCGCGTCGCCATGCTCGCCACCGGCGACGAGCTGGTGCCGCCCGGCGCGACTCCCGGCCCCGACGCGATCGTCAGCTCGAACGGGGTCATGCTCGCCGCCCTGCTCGGCGCGCACGCCGAAGTGACCGACGGCGGCATCGTGCCGGACACGCGGGAGGCGCTGGCTGCCGCCGTCCGCGCCCACGCGAACGCCGACGTGCTGGTGACGATCGGCGGCGCGTCGGTCGGCGACCACGACCTCGTCATGCCCGTGCTGCGCGACCTCGGTGCGGCGATCGACTTCTGGAAGATCGCGCTGCGGCCGGGCAAGCCGATGCTGAGCGGGCGGCTGGGGGCGACGCGGATCGTCGGCGTGCCCGGCAACCCGGTGTCGGCCTACGTCTGTTCGGCGCTGTTCATCGTGCCGCTGCTGAAGCGCCTCGGCGGTGACCCTGCACCGCTGCCGGTGCCGTTCGACGCGCCGGCGGCGACCGACCTGCCGGCGAACGGCGGCCGCCGCGACTATCTGCGCGCCCGACTGGCGGACGGCGCCGTCACGCCGTCGTCACGGCAGGACAGCGCCATGCTCCACGTGCTTGCCGACAGCAATGTGCTCATCGTCCGCGAGGCGAACGCCCCGCCAGCAGCGGCCGGAACCATGGTGCCGTGTTTGGCGCTTGACACCATATCTGGTGTTGCCTAAACGTTCCGTATAAGTTCCTTGGAGGACCTATGCTGACGCGCAAGCAACACGATCTCCTCACCTTCATCAACGGTCGGCTGAACGAGAGCGGGGTGTCGCCGTCGTTCGAGGAGATGAAGGAGGCGCTGCAGCTCAAGTCAAAGTCGGGCGTCCACCGCCTGATCAATGCGCTGGAGGAGCGGAACTTCATCCGCCGCCTGCCCAACCGCGCCCGCGCCCTCGAGATCGTGCGGATGCCCGATGTCGTCCAGCGGCAGGTGGCGCAGGGCCACGTGCCCGCGCCGCGCGGCGAGGTCGTCCACGCCGATTTCCGCCGGCGCGCGCCCGAGCCGGCGAACGACGTCACCCACCTGCCCCTCCACGGCAAGATCGCCGCCGGCCAGCCGATCCAGGCGTTCGAGGACGACCGGCAGCTGGCGGTGCCCGCCGCGCTGCTCGGTCCGGGCGATCATTACGCGCTGGAGGTGTCGGGGGACTCGATGATCGACGCCGGCATCCTCGACGGCGACTATGCCCTGATCCGCCGCTGCGACACGGCGCGCGACGGCGACATCGTCGTGGCGTTGGTCGACAACAGCGACGCCACCCTCAAGTATTTGCGCCACGCGCGCGGCATGGTCGAGCTCGAGCCGGCGAACGCGATGTACGAGACGCAGCGTTACCTGCCGTCGCGGGTCAAGGTGCAGGGCAAGCTCGCCGGGCTGCTGCGGCGGTATCACTGAGGCGTTCCGCCGCCGGGAGGGCGGCAGACAGCGTCGCAGGTCCGGGAGCATGGCGGGGCTGTCCTACAGGCCGTCACCTGGCTAGACCGGATGGCGGAGGATCGGCGATGATGAGGCACCGGCGGATGCGGGAAGACAGATCGACGGCGTACCGTATCGGTTCGTTCGGCTGCGCCGCGAGTGCGTCGTTGCAGCCCTTAGTTTGCCCGTCACGAGCATAAACTCCGTGAACTTCAGTTCGGAAAATGTTGGGTTTCAGTAGCTCGGCTCGTCGGAGTCGCTAGCCTTATTGGTGATTTCTGGCGGAGGACCACGGCGGGCCCGCGGCCGCCACACCTGCGGCTGCGGCAGCCAGGGGTGGTCGCCGGTCAGCGCCGCGACCGTCTCGACGCGGCGCGGGCTGAGCCAGATGGCGACCGCTCCCGTCGATCCCAGCGCCGTCCGGTCGAGCTTCTGCCAGCGCGGCCGGCACCACGGTGGCAGCCGCCGGTCGGAGACGACGATGTCCGCCGCCGCGCACGCCGGGCCGAACACCGGCCGGCCGATCCGGTCCTTCGACAGCGTCGCCAGCAGCCGCACGGCCGACGCCCCCTGCCCGACCCGCGCGACGCAGGCATCGACCGTGCAGTCGCCCGCCGGCAGGTCGGCGATCGCCGCGTCCGCCGTCGCCGCCGTCACCCCGCCCCACACGTCGCGCATGAAGTCGCCCGTCCGCTCGCGCAGCAGCGCCAGCCGCGGCCCCTCGGCGTCGTAGCCGTCGAGCCGCACCCCGACGTGGTGCCCGTCCGCCGACACCAGCAGGTCGGGCGGCCGCGCGCTCAGCGCCAGCACCGCCCCGGCGGCGATCGGCACCACCCCCAGCCAGCGCGGCCGCGTCTGCCAGATAAACAGCCACAGCCCGCCGCCGACGAGGAGGGCATAGGCACTGACCGGCATCAGGCCCAGCCGCACCACCGACCCCGGCCAGGCGGCGACCGTGTCGGCGAGCCAGATCAGCGCCCCCATCGTCTTGCCCAGCAGCCACCACGCCGGCGCGCCGATCCCGACCGCGTCCATCGCCAGCGCCGCGACCAGCACCGGCATGATGGCGAACTCGGTCCAGGGGATCGCCAGCAGGTTGGCGACGACCCCGTACGCCCCGGTCGAGTTGAAGTGGTAGAGGGCGGTCGCCGACAGCAACGCCTCGGCGATTACCCCGGTGACGAGCAGCGCCCCCATGTGCTGCGCCGTCCGCGCGCCCCATGAGGCGTCCTTGCGCGGCGTCGTCAGCCACCTGCCGAGCCGCGAGTTGAACAGCGCCACCAGCCCGGTGACCGCGGCGAAGGTCAGCTGGAACGACGGCCCGAGCAGCGCCTCCGGCCGCACCGCCAGGATGACGAACCCGCCCGCCGCCAGCAGCCGCAGCGACAGCGCCTCGCGCCCCAGCATGACGCCCAAGAGGACGACAACCGTGCCGATGCACGACCTGACCGTCGGCACCTGCGCTCCGGCGAGGATGGTATAGGCGATCCCCGCTGCCGCCGCCGCTGCCGCGCCGATCGCCTTCACCGGCAGGCGCAGCGCCAGCCACGGCGACAGGCAGAGGAGCGCGCGAACGACCCACATCGTGCCCGCCACGACGATGGCGATGTGGACGCCCGAGATCGACAGCAGGTGCGCCATTCCCGACCAGCGCATGGCGAGGTTGGTCTCGGTCGAGATCTGCCCCTGGTCGCCGGTGACGAAGGCGGCCGAGATGGCCCCGGCGTCGCCGGGAACCTGCGCCTCGATCCGCCGCGTCAGCCGGACGCGGGCGTCGTCGAGCCACGCCTCGATCCCCGATGGCGGCGGGGCCGGCCGGTCGACGACCGCCTGCCCGAGCGGGTAGCCCGTCGCGCCGATCTGGGCGAACCACAAGGTGCGGGCGAAGTCGTAGCCGCCGGGAAAGCTCGGCCCCTGCGGCGGCAGCAGCATGGCGCGCATCCTGACGTGCGCCCCCGGTGACAAGCCCGGCGGCACGGCGCTGGTCTTGAGGGTCAGCCGGACGTGCGGCGGCAGGCCGGGGTCGTCGGGGGCGAGCTGGAAGCGCACCTGCCCGCGCCCGGAGCGCACCTCGACCGCCTCGACGATGCCAGCGACGTCGCCCTCGAAGCGGTCGCGCAGGACCGGGCTGGCGACGTCGTTCGATCGGTACGCGGCGATGCCGAGACCGAGCGCGCACAGCACCCCGCCCCACACCAGCATCCGCCCGGCGATGCCGCGGACGGCGAAGCCGGCGACCGCCACCGCGCCGGCTGCGACCGCCGCCGCCAGCCGCTCGCCCGCCCACGGCAGCATGAAGTAGAGGACGATGCCCAGACCGAACGCCGCGGGCGACCACAAGGGGATCTGCGCGCGCTCGGCGAGCAGCCACTCCTCGACTGCCGCACCCGACGCCGCCACCCGCGCCGCCATGGTGCGGCCGGGTGCGACGAGAACGGCCTCAGCGCGCGTTGCCACCCGCGACGCGGTCCATCCGCCAGTACAGCCACCACGCGACAAGGACGATGCCCGCGGTCTGCGCCAGGATGGCCAGCGCCAGCCATTGCATGACCGCGAGCAATGCCGACCGGTGCCCCTGATACAGGACGAGGCCGGCGACGAGCTGCAGCGCGACAAGCGCGATCAGGCCGATCGCGCCGCGCATCTGCCACCGCGCCACGCGCCTGCCGAGGGCAAGGCGCGCCGGGTCAGGCTGCGGCACCGTCGGTCGCCAGCGGCGGCTGGTCCACTCGCGATAGCTCGTGCTAGACACCGCGCGCCTCTACCTTGCCCCCTTATCCGCGGATCGTAGCACATGGGCGACGAAGCCCCCAACACCGAACGCGGCGTCGTCACCCGCTTCGCGCCGTCGCCGACGGGCTTCCTCCACATCGGCGGGGCGCGGACGGCGCTGTTCAACTATTTGTATGCCCGCCACCATGGCGGCAGGTTCCTGCTGCGGATCGAGGACACCGACCGGGTCCGGTCGACCGACGCCGCGGTGGCGGCGATCCTCGACGGGATGCGCTGGCTCGACCTCGACTGGGACGGCGATGCGGTCATGCAGTTCGCCCGCTCCGCGCGCCACGCGGAGGTCGCGCGCGGTCTGCTGGCGTCCGGCGGCGCCTACAAGTGCTTCGCCACGGCGGACGAGCTGGAGGCGATGCGGGCGGCGCAGCGCGCCGCGAAGCAGCCGCTGCGCTACGACGGCCGCTGGCGCGACCGCGATCCGGCCGAGGGCGGCGGCGCACCCTATGTCGTCCGCTTCCGCGCGCCCCGAGGGGGCCACGCGACGATCGCGGACAAGGTGCAGGGTAACGTAACCGTCGCCGACGACGAACTCGACGACATGGTTCTGCTGCGCTCCGACGGAAGTCCGACGTATATGCTTGCGGTCGTCGTCGACGATTACGACATGGGCGTGACGCACGTCATCCGCGGCGACGACCACCTCAACAACGCCTTTCGCCAGCGGGCGCTGATCGAAGCGCTCGGCTGGCCCGAGCCGGTCTACGCCCACATCCCGCTGATCCACGGGGCAGATGGGGCCAAGCTGTCGAAGCGCCACGGAGCGCTCGGGGTGGACGCCTACCGCGACGAACTGGGGATGTTGCCCGAGGCGGTCGAGAACTACCTGCTCAAACTCGGCTGGGGGCACGGCGACGACGAGTTCATCCGCCGGCCGCAGGCGATCGAGTGGTTCGACCTCGACGGCATCGGCCGCGGGCCGGCGCGCTTCGACGCCAAGAAGCTGGCGCACGTCAATGCTCACTATCTTCGGCTCGCCGACGATGCGCGCCTGGTCGACCTGATCGCACCGCGGGTCGAAGCTGCGCTGGGGCGCGCGCTGAGCGACACCGACCGCGCCCTGCTGCAGCGCGGCATGGGCGAACTGAAGTTGCGCGCCGGCGACCTGGTCGAGCTCGCCACCTCTTCTCTGTTCTACGTTCGAACGCGCCCGATCGCGGTGGACGCAGATGCACAAAGGCTGATAGACGAGGCTGCCGCGCGGGACCTGATCGCGACGGTTCGAGCGGCTCTCGCCGAAGCCGATTGGACCGCCGCTGCGATCGAGGCAGCGGTTCGTGGAGTCGCCGATGCGGCAGGTGTTAAGCTGGGCAAGGTCGCTCAGCCGCTGCGCGCGGCGGTGACAGGTTCGGCCACTTCGCCCGGACTGTTTGAAGTGCTTGACCTGCTCGGCCGCGACGAGGCGCTCGGGCGTTTGGACGACGTGATCATTAGGGAGCCGCACGCATGACCAGCCTCGCAATCGACGGCAAGGATTATCCGGTGCTGTCGGGCACCGTCGGACCCGAAGTTGTCGACATCCGCAAGCTGTACGCCAATACGGGCCGCTTCACCTACGATCCCGGCTTCACCAGCACGGCGTCGTGCGAGTCGAAGATCACCTATATCGACGGCGATGCCGGCATCCTCCTCTACCGCGGCTACCCGATCGACCAGCTGGCCGAGCAGTCGAACTTCATCGAAGTCGCCCATCTGCTGCTGAACGGCGAGTTGCCGAGCGCGGACGAGTACGCCGATTTCTCGCGCCACATCACCCGCCACACGATGATCCACGAGCAGCTGGCGACTTTCTACCGCGGCTTCCGCCGCGACGCCCATCCGATGGCGATCATGTGCGGCATCGTCGGCGCGATGGCGGCATTCTACCACGATTCGACCGACATCCACGATCCCAAGCAGCGCGTCATCGCCAGCCACCGGCTGATCGCCAAGATGCCGACCCTGGCAGCGATGGCGTACAAGTATTCGATCGGTCAGCCATTCCTTTATCCCGACAACTCGCTCAGCTTCTCGGCCAACTTCCTCCGCATGACCTTCGGCGTGCCGGCCGAGCCGTACGTCGTCGATCCCGTCGTCGAGGATGCGATGGAGAAGCTCCTCATCCTCCAGGCCGACCACGAGCAGAACGCGTCGACCTCGACCGTTCGCCTGGCGGGTTCGTCGGGAGCCAACCCCTTTGCCTGCATCTCGGCCGGCATCGCGTGCCTGTGGGGCCCGGCGCATGGCGGGGCGAACGAGGCGGCGCTCAATATGCTGCGCCAGATCGGCACGCCCGACCGCATTCCCGAGTTCATCGCCCGCGCCAAGGACAAGAACGACCCGTTCCGCCTGATGGGCTTCGGTCACCGGGTCTACAAGAACTACGACCCGCGCGCGAAGGTCATGGGCAAGGTCGCCAAGCAGGTGCTCGACAAGCTGGGCATCAACGACCCCATTTTCGATGTGGCGCGCGAGCTCGAGCAGATCGCGCTCAACGATCCCTACTTCATCGACAAGAAGCTGTATCCCAACGTCGACTTTTACTCGGGCGTGGTGATGTCGGCGATCGGCTTCCCGACATCGATGTTCACCGTGCTGTTCGCCATCTCGCGCACCGTCGGCTGGATCGCCCAGTGGACCGAGATGATGGAGGACCCCGAGCAGAAGATCGGCCGCCCGCGCCAGCTCTACACCGGCGCGACCCACCGGGACTACGTGCCGCTGGCGTCGCGCTAGGACGCGGCGGCGCGGGCTGTTCGCCGACGCGGTCGCGGTGCTAGGCTCGGCTTCCTGACACCAGGGGGCCAGTCTGTGTTCGCATCCGTACCGTCGTCGCGCCGTCCGGCGGCCCTGCTCGTCGTCATCGGGCTGGCGTGGCTGGCGGCGGCGGCAGCTGCGGTCGTCACCGCGGGCGGCGGGTTGGGCGGGCTCGATGCCGGCGGGATGGCGCGTTACGCGGCGAGCCTCGTTCTTCGCCTGGCACCCCCGCTGGCGGTGGTCGTCCTCGCCATCGAGCTGCTGCGCCGCGCCGGGCCCGGCAATGCCGAGGCGCTCGCCGAGTTTGAGGCGCGCACCGCTGCCGCCGGTGCCGCCGGTCAGGCCGTGCGCGACGGCCTGCTCGACATCGACGCGACCCTGGCCGCGATCGCCAGCCGGCTCGACACGCTGCGCCGCGCGGCCAGCGAGGACACGCCGCGGCTGACCGAGGCGACGCAGGCGATTGGTGCCGCCGCCGACTCGGTCGCCGCCGCCGGAAGCTCGGCCGGGGCAGCGGTGGCGGGCATCACCGCCAGCCTGCCCGTTGCGCAGCGTCAGGTCGAGGCGCTGACCGCGGCCCTGACGGCGAGCGCCACCGAGACCGCCCGCCAGCTCGGCGACGTCGAGACGATGCTCGCCGGCGTCTACACGCGCCAGGACGAGGTCGCGGAGCAGGTCCGTGCCATCGCCAGCGCGACCAAGGCCGCCAATGCCGCCATCGACGACCGCACGGGCGCGCTTGAACAGGCGGTCGACGCCGCGCTCGAGCACACCGGCGCGGCGCTGGCCAGCGTGCGCGACGGCGTCGAGGCGCAGCGCACGGCGATGCTGGCGAGCGTCGATGCCGCGCGCGTCGGCCTGGAGGCGATCGGCGGCGAGACGGCGGCGACCGTCGCGCGTCGCATCGACCACGTCGTCGCCGCGACCGCCGCGCTCGGCGACAGCCTGGCCGATCACGACGCCCGCACCGCGGCGATGATCGCCCAGATCGAGCGCAGCTTCACCGTGCTCGACAAGCGGCTGTCGCACGCGGCGGCGATGGGAACCGCGACCCTCGACGCCTTTGCCGCGCGCATGGCGGGCGTGCGCGACAGCGCCGACGCCGTCGCGCCGCGGCTGGAGGCGGCACGCGCCGGGCTGATCGAGGTCGAGGCGGCGGCAGCGCGGCTCGCGCCCGCGGCGGCCGAGGCAGAGGGTCTCGCGGCGCGGCTTGCCGGCGCCGCCGATCCTGCCGCCCGG
>JAFARM010000036.1 GCA_019245455.1 Sphingomonadaceae bacterium
CGGCGAGCGTCACGATCGCTTTCTTCATGTCCGAGCGCGTATAAGGCACGCCCTTCCACCGCTTGGTCTTGCCCTTCTGGACGATCGTGTTGACGCCAGTGACCTTCACGTCGAACAGCGCCTCGACCGCTGCCTTGATCTCTGGCTTGCTAGCATCACCGGCGACCTTGAACACGACCGCGTTGTGCTCGCTGACGAGCGTCGACTTCTCGGTGATATGCGGGGCGACGATCACGTCATAGTGACGCGCATCGACGGCCGCTTTCTACTTCTTCGCCATCAGTTAGCCCCTACCGGGAGGGCGAAACGCGCCTCCAGCTTCTCGACCGCGGCGCGCGTCAGCACCAGCGTGTCATGCTTCAGGATGTCGTAGACATTGGCGCCCGCCGCCGGGAGCACGTTGATCGCCGACAGGTTGCCGGCGGCCAGCGCGAAGCTCTGCTCGACCTGCTCGCCATCGATGACGAGCGCGGTCTTGCCAAAGCCGAGCTTGGCGAGGCTGCCCGTCAGCGCCTTGGTCTTGGCGTCCGCGACCGTCAGGCTGTCCATGACGATCAGCGAGCCCGCCTTGGCATGGGCGGACAGCGCCATCTTCAGGCCCAGCGCGCGGACCTTCTTGTTGAGGCCCGGGTTGAAGTCGCGGACGCGAGCGCCGTGCGCCTTGCCGCCGCCGATGAAAACCGGCGCGCGACGATCGCCGTGACGCGCCGTGCCGCCGCCCTTCTGGCGTCCGAACTTCTTGCCAGTGCGGGCGACATCGGCGCGCTCACGCGTGCCGCGCGCGGTGCCGCGGCGCTTCTCGAGCTGCCAGGTGACAACGCGATGCAGGATGTCGGCGCGCGGCTCGAGACCGAAAATACCGTCCTTGAGCTCGATCTCGCCGGCCTCGGCCGCGTCGAGGGTTTGAACCTTGATCTGCACTTACGCCTCCTGGCCCGCGACCGCGTCGACCGTCGCATCAGCGGCGGGAGCGTCGTTGTTGTTCTGCGCGGTCTTGATCGCGGCCGGGAACGGCGCGGTATCGGGCCGCGCGACCTTCGTCGCGTCCTTGACGATCAGCCAGCTGCCCTTGTGCCCGGGGCACGAGCCCTTGACGAACAGAAGGCCACGCTCGGCATCGGTCTGCACGATTTCGAGATTCTGCTGGGTGCGGTTCCGGTCGCCCATATGACCGGCCATCTTCTTGTTCTTGAAGACCTTGCCCGGGTCCTGGCGGTTACCGGTCGAGCCGTGCGAGCGGTGCGAGACCGACACGCCGTGCGTCGCACGCAGACCACCGAAGCCCCAGCGCTTCATCGCGCCGGCGAAGCCCTTGCCCTGGGTGCGGCCCGACACGTCGACGAGCTGGCCCGGCACGAAATGCTCGGCCGAGATCTCGGCGCCGACATCCAGCAGGCCGTCCTCGTTGACGCGGAACTCGCACAGGATCGCCTTGGGCTCGACTTCGGCCTTGCCGAAATGGCCACGCTGCGGCTTGGCGACGTTCTTCGCCTTGGCACTGCCCGCGCCGACCTGCACCGCGACATAGCCGTCGCGGTCGGCGGTGCGCTGCGCCACCACTTGCACCCCGTCGAGCGCCAGGACGGTGACGGGCACGTGGCGGCCGTCATCCTGGAACAGGCGGGTCATCCCCATCTTCTTCGCGATCACGCCAGTGCGCATGACCCATTCTCCTCAATACAGAGGCACCCGCGGGGACGATTCCCCTCGGGTGCTTGCCTCAGCCCTAATCAGTCGCGAGCCCCGTCCGGGCTGATGGTCCGGCGAGCCGGACCGAGACGGGGGACGCAGGCCCGGTCGTCTGACCGGCGGTATCCCGATGTCCTTGCCGCGAAAGGCGTGTCGCGGAAGCGGCGCGGACGCTGCCCCCAAGTGACTCGCTCTCTCGTGGAGAGCGGCGCGGTTAGGCCAACTTGATCTCCACGTCAACACCCGCGGCGAGATCGAGCTTCATCAAAGCGTCGACCGTCTGCGGCGTCGGCTGCACGATGTCGAGCAGCCGCTTGTAGGTGCGCGTCTCGAACTGCTCGCGCGACTTCTTGTCGA
The DNA here is from genome assembly GCA_019245455.1 of Sphingomonadaceae bacterium. Lineage (GTDB taxonomy): Bacteria > Pseudomonadota > Alphaproteobacteria > Sphingomonadales > Sphingomonadaceae > Polymorphobacter_B. The sequence goes on from JAFARM010000036.1 coordinate 2,047, forward strand.
CGTGCGGGCCACGATTGACCGTGAACTTGTCGATGTGCGTCGGCAGCGGGATCGGACCACGGATGAGTGCGCCGGTACGACGCGCGGTGTCGGCGATGTCGCCGGCGGCCTGATCGAGCACGCGATGATCGAACGCCTTCAGGCGAATGCGGATATTGTTGTCCATGTCCCTACCGATGCGAAAGAGCGCGACCCTTGCGGGCCAAGATACGCGTTGAGCGGGCCAACTAGCCCTACACTAAAAGCGAACGGCCGACCCCGGTCTCCCGGGGCCGGCCGCCTTCGGCTCGCGCCTATATTACTTGGAGATGCCGCTGACAACCCCCGCGCCGACGGTCCGGCCGCCCTCGCGAATGGTGAAGCGCTGGCCGACGTCCATGGCGATCGGCGCGATCAGCTTGATGCCAAGCGCGACATTGTCGCCGGGCATGACCATCTCGGTGCCCTCGGGCAGCTCGACCGTGCCGGTCACGTCCGTGGTCCGGAAATAGAATTGCGGACGATAGTTGGCGAAGAACGGCGTGTGACGGCCGCCCTCTTCCTTCGACAGCACATAGACTTCCGAGGTGAAGTCGGTGTGCGGCTTGATCGAGCCGGGCTTGCACAGCACCTGGCCGCGCTCGACCTCTTCACGGCCGACGCCGCGGATCAGCGCGCCGATGTTATCGCCCGCCTGGCCCTGGTCGAGCAGCTTGCGGAACATCTCGACGCCGGTGACGGTCGTCTTGCGGGTGTCGTGGATGCCGACGATC
>JAFARM010000055.1 GCA_019245455.1 Sphingomonadaceae bacterium
TGACCTCGACGCCGCACTTCTCGCAGACGATGCCCTTGTACTTCATGCGCTTGTACTTGCCGCACAGGCATTCGTAGTCCTTGATCGGACCGAAGATGCGCGCGCAGAACAGGCCATCGCGCTCGGGCTTGAACGTGCGGTAGTTGATCGTCTCGGGCTTCTTGATCTCGCCGAACGACCACGACCGGATCTTCTCCGGGCTGGCGAGGCTGATCTGGATCTGGTCGAACGTCTCCGGCTTGGCGGCCGGGTTGAAGAAGTTCATCAGCTCGGTGTTCATAATCTGCCTCCGCTTTCCCTCTCCCCTTGAGGGAGAGGGACGGCCGCCCTTCGGCGGCCAGGGTGAGGGTGAGGAGCCGCCGTGCCCTCACCCTGGCGGCTGCGCCGCCGGTCCCTCTCCCTCAAGGGGAGAGGGACGTGCCGTCCGTTATTCAACTACCTCGTGGTTCTGCAGCTCGACGTTCAGGCCCAGCGACCGCATTTCCTTGACGAGCACGTTGAAGCTCTCGGGGATGCCCGCCTCGAACGTGTCGTCGCCCTTGACGATCGCCTCGTAGACCTTGGTGCGGCCGATGACGTCGTCGGACTTGACGGTGAGCATCTCCTGCAAGGTGTAGGCGGCACCGTACGCCTGCAAGGCCCACACCTCCATTTCGCCGAAGCGCTGGCCGCCGAACTGCGCCTTGCCGCCCAGCGGCTGCTGGGTAACGAGGCTGTACGGCCCGATCGAGCGCGCGTGGATCTTGTCGTCGACCAGGTGGTGCAGCTTCAGCATATAGATGTAGCCGACGGTCACCTTGCGGTCGAACATCTCGCCCGAGCGCCCGTCGAACAGCTCGACCTGGCCCGACGCATCGAGACCCGCCAGCTCCAGCATTCCCGACACGTCGCTCTCGCGCGCGCCGTCGAACACCGGCGTCGCCATCGGCACGCCCAAGGATAGGTTCTGCGCCAGCTCGCCCAGCGCCTCGTCGCTCATGCCGGCGATTTCGGCGTCGTACTGACGGCCGTAGATTTCCTTGAGCTTGGCGCGCATCGCCGTCGCATCGCCGCTCGCCAGATCCTTGCCGCGCGCGTGCATATCCTCGAGCAGCGCGCCGATCTGCTTGCCGAGACCGCGCGCGGCCCAGCCGAGGTGCGTCTCGAAGATCTGCCCGACGTTCATCCGGCTCGGCACGCCCAAGGGATTGAGCACCAGGTCGACCGGCGTTCCGTCGGCGAGGAAGGGCATATCCTCCTGCGGCAGAATGCGGCTGATGACGCCCTTGTTGCCGTGGCGGCCGGCCATCTTGTCGCCGGGCTGGAGCTTGCGCTTCACCGCGACGAACACCTTGACCATCTTGAGCACGCCCGGCGGCAGCTCGTCGCCGGCCTGCAGCTTGGTCTTCTTGTCCTCGAGCCGGGCGTCGATCGACTTGGTCGCCTCCTCCCACTGCGCCTTCAGCGCCTCGAGGTCGGCCTGGACGGCGTCGTCGGCGACGCCGAACTTCCACCATTCGCGCCGCGGCTGCCCGGACAGCGTCTCGTCGTCGATCACCGCGCCCTTCTTCAGGCCCTTGGGCGTCGCCGCCGCGGTCTGGCCGACAAGCATCGCCTTCAGCCGCGCATAGGTAGAGCGGTCGAGGATCGCGCGCTCGTCGGCGGCGTCCTTGTCGAGGCGCTCGATCTCCTCGCGCTCGATCTGCAGCGCGCGCTCGTCCTTGTCGATGCCGTGACGGTTGAACACGCGCACCTCGACCACCGTCCCGGCGACGCCCGGCGGCAGCTTCAGTGACGTGTCGCGCACGTCGGACGCCTTCTCGCCGAAGATCGCGCGGAGCAATTTCTCCTCCGGCGTCATCGGCGATTCGCCCTTGGGCGTGATCTTGCCGCACAGGATATCGCCCGGCTCGACCTCGGCACCGATGTAGACGATGCCCGCCTCGTCGAGGTTTCTGAGCGCCTCCTCGCCGACGTTGGGGATGTCGCGGGTGATGTCCTCCGGCCCAAGCTTGGTGTCGCGGGCCATGACCTCGAACTCCTCGATGTGGATCGAGGTGAAGACGTCTTCCTTGACGATCTTCTCGTTGATGAGGATCGAGTCCTCGTAGTTGTAGCCGTTCCACGGCATGAAGGCGACGAGCGCGTTCCGCCCCAGCGCCAGCTCGCCGAGCTCGGTCGACGGGCCGTCGGCGATGATGTCACCCTTGGTCACCAGATCGCCGACCTTCACCAGCGGCCGCTGGTTGATGCAGGTGTTCTGGTTCGACCGCTGGAACTTCATCAGCGTGTAGATGTCGACGCCCGACTTGCCCGCCTGCACGTCCTCGGTCGCGCGGACGACGATGCGCATCGCGTCGACCTGATCGACGACGCCCGTCCGGCGCGCGGCGATCGCGGCACCGCTGTCGCGCGCGACGGTGCCCTCCATGCCGGTGCCGACGAACGGCGCCTCCGCCTTGACCAGCGGCACCGCCTGGCGCTGCATATTGGAACCCATCAGCGCGCGGTTGGCGTCATCGTTCTCGAGGAACGGGATGAGGCTCGCGGCCACCGAGACCAGCTGCTTCGGGCTGACGTCCATCAGCGTGATCTGGTTCTTGGGCGCCATCAGGAACTCGCCCGCCTCGCGGCTGGAGATCAGGTCCTCGACCAGCGTGCCGTCGTCGCCCGTGCCGGCGTTGGCCTGGGCGATCGTGTGCTTGGCCTCCTCCATCGCCGACAGATAGACGACATCGTCGGTCACCTTGTTGTCGACGATGCGGCGGTACGGCGTCTCGATGAAGCCGTACTTGTTGACCCGGCTGAAGGTCGCCAGGCTGTTGATCAGGCCGATGTTCGGCCCTTCCGGCGTCTCGATCGGGCAGATGCGGCCATAGTGCGTCGGGTGGACGTCGCGGACCTCGAAGCCCGCCCGCTCACGCGTCAGACCGCCCGGTCCGAGCGCCGACACGCGGCGCTTGTGGGTGACCTCCGACAGCGGGTTGGTCTGGTCCATGAACTGGCTGAGCTGCGAACTGCCGAAGAACTCGCGCACCGCCGCCACCGCCGGCTTGGCGTTGATCAGGTCGTTCGGCATGACCGTGTCGATATCGACCGAGCTCATGCGCTCCTTGACCGCGCGCTCCATGCGCAGCAGCCCGACGCGGTACTGGTTCTCGAGCAGCTCGCCGACCGAGCGGACGCGGCGGTTGCCGAGGTTGTCGATGTCGTCGATCTCGCCCTTGCCGTCCTTCAGGCCGACGAGCGTCTTGACCACCTCGAGGATGTCCTCGCGGCGCAGCACGGTCATGTCGTCGGCAACGTCGAGGCCCATGCGCATATTCATCTTGACCCGACCGACCGCCGAAAGGTCGTAGCGGTCGGGATCGAAGAACAGGCCGTAGAACATCGATTCGGCCGTCTCGCGCGTCGGCGGCTCGCCGGGGCGCATGACGCGGTAGATTTCGGACAGCGCGTGGTCGCGGTCCTCGACCTTGTCGGCCATCAGCGTGTTGCGGATCCACGGACCCGTGTTGACGTGGTCGATGTCGAGGAGCTCGATCGACGCCTGACCGCTCGCGTCGATCTTGGCGAGGTTCTCGGCCGTCAGCTCGTCGCCGGCCTCGATATAGATCTCGCCGGTCGCCTCGTTGATCAGGTCGAACGCACTGTACCGGCCGAAGATCTCCTCGGTCGGGATCAGCAGCGACTTCAACCCGTCGGTCTGCGCCTTGCGCGCCAGGCGCGGCGTGATCTTGAGCCCAAGCGGAAAAACGACTTCGCCGGTCTCGGCGTTGACGACGTCGAAGCTCGGCTTGGTGCCGCGCCACTGCTCGGCCTCGAACGGCACGACCCAGCCGTGCTCGCCGTGCGCGCCCTGCCCGCGCACCCAGGTGACGCGGCCGTAGAATTCGTTGAGGATTTCCTCGCTCGAGTAATTGAGCGCGTAGAGCAGCGTCGTCACCGGCAACTTGCGCTTGCGGTCGATGCGGACGTTGACGATGTCCTTGGCGTCGAATTCAAAGTCGAGCCAGCTGCCGCGGTACGGGATGACGCGCGCGGCGAACAGGAACTTGCCGCTCGCGTGCGTCTTGCCGCGGTCGTGGTCGAAGAAGACGCCGGGCGAGCGGTGCATCTGCGACACGATGACCCGCTCGGTGCCGTTGATGATGAAGGTGCCGTTCGCCGTCATCAGCGGCATATCGCCCATGTAGACGTCCTGCTCCTTGATATCGAGGACGCTGCGCGCCTCGGTATCGGCGTCCACCTCGAAGACGATCAGGCGCAGCGTCACGCGCATCGGCGCGGCGAAGGTCATGCCGCGCTGGCGGCACTCGTCGACGTCGTACTTCGGGTCTTCGAGCTCGTAGTTGACGAAGTCGAGCTCGGCGGTGCCGGCGAAGTCCTTGATCGGGAACACGCTGCGCAGCGTCTTCTCGAGCCCCGAAACGTAGTTGTCGGCCGGGCGCGAGCGGAGGAACTGCTCGTACGATTCGCGCTGGACCTCGATCAGGTTCGGCATCTGCACGACCTCGGCGATCTTGCCGAAGGTCTTGCGGACGCGCTTGGCCGCGGTGAACGCGGTGCCGGTCGGGGGGGTCACTGCCTGGGTCGCCATGTCCGTCCTTCTTCGTCGCCGGCGGCGGGGCAGGCCCCAACGCCAAAAAGTGCGCATCCCGTTCCCGGAACCGCACCGTCTGCCTCGTTGAAACCCGCCGCTGCCCCCCATTCTCGACCCCGCCGTGAGCAAGGCGGCAAGGTCCCCCGGGGGCGGGGAAGGCGGCACACCCGTTGTCGCGAGGGTGGGCCCGAATGTCGTGGAGCGGGCGATATAGCGGGGGGTGGAGGGTTTGGGAAGGGGCTTCGCGCCTTGGCGTCGGAGCGCCGCAGCGTTATCTGGATCTGCAGGAGGTCTCCGATGAGCACGTTTACGGTTGAACCCCAGATTGTTGATGTGCTGGATCGGCTTGTGGCCGCTGGGCATTTCTCTTCAAGGCGCGACGCCCTTGTCGAAGCGGTTACGATGCTCGACGATAGAGAAGCGGCTTTCGCTGACCTCGACCGCGCATTGACCCGTGCGATTGCATCGGCCGACGCGGGACATTGTATCGCCATCGACGACGCCGAGAGGTTTCTCACTGCACGCTATCGGTCAGCGTGATTGCATCCGAGGAAGAAATTGTCTTTGCACCGGAAGCGTTGACGGACATTGCATCGATCGGCGACTGGATAGCACGCGACAACCCCCAACGCGCCGAGACCTTCGTCCAGGAAATCTTCCGCTGCTGCCGCTCCATCGGCAGGTCGCCGCTTGCGTTCGCCCTCGTGCCGCGCTTCGAGAGACTTGGCGTCAGGAAGCGTAACTATCGCGGATATCTGATCTTCTATCGGACGACTTCAGTGGTTGAAATCCTTCACGTCATGAGTGATCGACGCGACTACGAGGCGCTGCTCTTTCAAAACTGAAAAGGGCGGCCCCGTTGCCGGAGCCGCCCCTTCCGTTCGTCCGAAGGCCTGAGCTTACTTCAGCTCGACGGTACCGCCGGCGGCCTCGATCTGGGCCTTGATCTTGTCGGCCTCGGCCTTGTTGACGCCTTCCTTGATCGCCTTGGGGGCGCTCTCGACCAGCGTCTTGGCCTCGGTCAGGCCGAGCCCGGTCAGGGCGCGGACTTCCTTGATGACGTTGATCTTCTTGCCGCCGTCGCCGGTCAGGATGACGTCGAACTCGGTCTTCTCCTCGGCGGGAGCGGCGGCGGCACCGGCGCCGCCGGCGGCCGGGCCGGCAACGGCGACGGCCGCGGCAGCCGAGACGCCCCACTTCTCTTCGAGCATCTTGGCGAGGTCAGCGGCCTCGAGGACGGTCAGCGTCGACAGCTCGTCGACGATCTTCTGCAGGTCAGCCATGGTATTCTCCTAAAGTCTTGAATGGATGAAGTTATGCGGCGTCGCGCGTGGCATAGGCACCGAACACCCGCGCGAGCTTGCCCGCGGGCGCGTTGACCAGCTGCGCGAGCTTGGTCGCCGGCGCCTGGACGAGGCCGACGATTTTCGCGCGCAGTTCGTCGAGCGAGGGCAGTTCGGCCAGCGCCTTGACGCCGTCGACGCTCAGCACCTGCGCTCCCATCGCCCCGCCGACCAGCTCGAACTTGTCGTTGGTCTTGGCGAAGTCGACCGCGACCTTGGCCGCCGCGACCGGATCGGTCGAGGTGGCGAAGCCGACGGGGCCCGTCAGCATCGGCCCGAGCGGCTGGTAGGGCGTGCCCTCCAGCGCGATCTTGGCCAGCCGGTTCTTGGTCACCTTGAAGGTGGCTCCCGCCGCCCGCATCTTCGTCCGGAGATCGGTGACCTGGGCCACCGTCAGACCATGGTTGCGCGCGACGACGACAACGCTGGTCTCGGACAAAGTCCTGGCGAGGGCGGAAATCTGCTCGGATTTCTCCTGCCGATCCATACTCTCTCCTTGTCAGTTCCGCGCCGGCACCATTGTCGGTCGCGGGAGCCACAAGGATGGCGCGAGGCCATCCGAATGGCCCGCCCGAGGGATCGTCGCCTGCGCGCTAACGCAGGACACCGGCCCCGCCGTTTCACCCGGCGGCACCGCAAACTCTCCCCGTCTCATGCCGGCCCTGAAAGGCTTAAGCCGCGCAAGGCGACACCGGCAGTCTCGGACGGTATTCGCCCCTCCCCCCTCCCGCTTGCGGGAGGGGTCGGGGGTGGGAATATGTTGCGAGGGTTATCCCCTCAGAAACCTAGACCTGTCATCCCCGCGAAAGTGGGGACCCATCTCCTAATCTCGCTCGGGAGATGGGTTCCCGCTTTCGCGGGAATGACAACATCACTCTCAAACCGGCCCGTGGCCCGGAACGGTCGCCGTGTCAACCTTGACGCCCGGCCCCATCGACGAGCTGAGCGCGACCTTCTGCAGGTACTTGCCCTTGGCACCCGACGGTTTGGCCTTGGTCACGGCGTCCATCAGCGCGTCGAAGTTGGCGCGCAGGTCCTCCGCCGGGAAGCTCGCCTTGCCGAGCCGGCCGTGGATGATGCCAGCCTTCTCGACGCGGTACTCGACCTGGCCACCCTTAGCCGCCTTGACCGCCTCGCCGACGTTCATCGTCACCGTGCCGAGCTTCGGGTTCGGCATCAGGCCCTTCGGACCCAGCACCTTACCGAGGCGACCGACGAGGCCCATCATGTCGGGCGTGGCGATGCAGCGGTCGAAGTCGATCGTGCCGCCCTGCACCGTCTCGAGCAGGTCCTCGGCTCCGACGACATCGGCCCCGGCGGCACGCGCCTCATCGGCCTTGGGCCCGCGGGCGAAGACGCCGACGCGGACGGTCTTGCCGGTGCCCTTGGGCAGGGTGACGACGCCGCGGACCATCTGGTCGGCGTGGCGCGGGTCGACGTTCAACCCGATGGCGACCTCGATCGTCTCGTCGAACTTGGCGGTGGCGTTGGTCTTGACGAGGTCGATCGCCGCGTCGAGCGGGTACAGCTTCTCGCGGTCCACCGTCGGGAGCTGCGCCTTCTGCTTCTTGGTCAGTGCCATGACTTAAGCCTCCACCACGTCGAGGCCCATCGAGCGCGCGCTGCCCTCGATCGTCCGCATCGCCATTTCGATCGTGTTCGCGTTGAGATCGGCCATCTTCGTCTCGGCGATGGCGCGGATCTGCGCGCTCGTGATCTTGCCCGCGCTCGCACCCTTGCCCGGCGTCGTCGCGCCCGACTTGAGCCCGGCGGCCTGCTTGATCAGGAACGACGCCGGCGGCGTCTTCGTCGTGAAGGTGAAGCTGCGGTCGGCGAAGACCGTGATAACGGTCGGGATCGGCGTCCCCTTCTCGAGCTCCGCGGTCTTGGCGTTGAACGCCTTGCAGAACTCCATGATGTTGACGCCGCGCTGGCCGAGCGCAGGGCCGATCGGCGGGGACGGGGTAGCGCTGCCGGCTTTCACCTGCAGCTTGATGTAGCCGGTAATCTTCTTCGCCATGACGGCATCTCTCCTGGTTCGTGGTGCAAGCGGCGGTGAAGCCTCCCACAGGGGTACGCACGGTTACTCACGTTTCCGTCATCCCCGCGAAAGCGGGGACCCATCTCCTCAAGCCTCGGGAGATGGGTCCCCGCTTTCGCGGGGATGACACGTATGGCTTACTTCGGCTTCTCGACCTGGTCGAAGCCCAGTTCGACCGGCGTCGCCCGGCCGAAGATCGACACGCTGACCTTGACCCGGCCGTGGTCGAAGTCGAGCTCCTCGACCAGCCCGTTGAAGCTGGCAAACGGCCCGTCGAGCACCTTGACCTGGTCGCCGATCTCGTAGTTGACCTTGAGCTTCGGCTTGGCCGCGGGCGCCAGTTCGTCGGTCTTGGTGTTGAGGATGCGCGCGGCCTCGGCCTCGCTGATCGGCTGCGGCTTGTTCTGCTGGCCGAGGAAGCCCGTCACCTTGGGCGTGTTCTTGACCAGGTGATAGATGTCGTCGTTCATCGCCATCTTCGCCAGCACATAGCCGGGGAAGAACTTGCGGTCGCTCGTCACCTTCTTGCCGCGGCGGACCTCGGTCACCTTCTCGACCGGCACCTCGACCGATTCGATGAAGGCGTCCAGCCCCTTGCGCGCGGCTTCCGTGACGATCGCGTCGCGGACCTTGTTCTCGAAACCCGAATAGGCGTGGATGATGTACCAGCGGTTGGCCATGGCTCAGCTCGCCAGGCTCAAGAGCGCCTTGACCAGCCGGCCGAGGATCTGGTCGACGCCGAGGAAGAACAGCGACAGCACGGTCGTCATGATCAGCACCATGACCGTCATGCGCACGGTCTCGGCACGCGTCGGCCAGGCGATCTTG
>JAFARM010000291.1 GCA_019245455.1 Sphingomonadaceae bacterium
CGCGCGCGGCATTGTGCAACGCCGCGGCTGCCCGTAACCCGGCGCACCATGTCCGACTATCCCGCTCCCGCCGCCGCGCTCGTCGCGGCGATGGCCGCCGCCGCCGAGGCCGATCCCGCGAGCGCCGTCGCCTTCCAAGGCGCCCCCGGCGCCTACAGCCACCAGGCGGTGCGCGAGGCGTTCCCGCAGGGACGCCCGCTGCCCTGCTTCACCTTCGAGGCGGCGATCGCCGCGGTGCAGGAGGGGCGCGCCGACTGCGCCGTCATCCCGATCGAGAACTCGCTCCACGGCCGCGTCGCCGACATCCACTTCCTGCTGCCGGAGTCGGGCCTCGCGATCACCGGCGAGCACTTCGTCCGCGTCCGCCACTGCCTGCTCGGCGTGCCCGGCGCGCCGCGGGAGGACGTGGCGACCGCCGTCAGTCATCCGCAGGCGCTGGGGCAGGTTCGCCGCACCTTGCGCGATTGGGGCATCGAGCCGGAGCCCTACGCCGACACCGCCGCCGCCGCCGCGCTGGTCGCCGAGGGGCGAGACCCCGGCCGCGCCGCCGTCGCCTCACGGCTGGCGAGCGAGCTGTACGGCCTCGACGTCCTCGCCGAGGGGATCGAGGACGCCGACCACAATACGACGCGCTTCGTCGTCCTCGCCCGCGGCGGCGTCGCGCCCGCCCCCGGCACGCCGGTGATGACGACGTTGCTGTTCGAGGTCCGCTCCGTCCCCGCCGCCCTGTTCAAGGCGCTCGGCGGGTTTGCGACCAACGGCGTCAACCTGACCAAGCTGGAAAGCTATATGCGCGGCGGCACGTTCGCCGCGGCCGAGTTCTACGCCGATATCGAGGGCGACCCCGCCGACGAAGCCGTCGCGCGCGCGCTCGACGAGCTTTGCTACCACAGCCAGTGGGTGCGGGTGCTGGGCACCTACCCACGGGCGCGCGAGCGGGGTTAGCGGCTCAAGGTTCCTGCGGCAGGCCGTCAGCGATCCGGTAGTAATCGCCCTTCTCGGCGACGAAGATGTGGCGCGCCACTTCCGTTCCGGTCGGCGTGTCGAACGCGCCCATGGCGACATCGACGGTCGCCTCGGCGAGAGGCTCCCAGAACAGCCATGCCCCGCAGCGTTTGCAGAATCCGCGCCGAGCGTGGGACGAGGCGTGGTACCAGCTAAGGTTCTCGCCGCCGCGGATCGTCAGGTCGTCCTTACGGACGGTGGTGGCGGCGAACTGGTGGCTCGACTGCCGCCGACACTCGCGGCAGTGGCAGATCGCCGCCGGCGGCAAGGTGCCGGTGACGGTGAAGGTGACGGCTCCGCACAGGCAACGCGCTTCATTCATGGCAGGGGCTCCGGGTTATCGGCATGGCGTTCGTTGACCCAGGTGGCTAACAGCGTTCGCGCGATCGCCAGCGGGGGCGGGGCGATCCAGTCGCCCGCGCCGGCGAGTGCGGCCCGGACCTCGCTCTTCGACACCCAGCGGGCTTCCTCCAGCTCCTCGCCGTCGATGGTCAGCGCGCCGGTGCCGGTGGCGCGGGCGAGGCAGCCGATCATCAGCTGCGAGGGGAATGGCCACGGCTGGCTGGCGACGTAGCGAACGTCGGCGGTGACGATGCCGGCCTCCTCGAACAGCTCGCGGCGGACGGCTTCCTCGAGGCTCTCGCCGGGTTCGACGAAGCCGGCCAGCGCCGACAGGAAGCGCCGCGGGAAGCGCGGCTGACGGCCGACCAGCGCCAGCTCCTCGCCATTCGCGTCGAGCAGGGCGAGCATGATGACGACGGGGTCGGTGCGCGGGAAGTGGTGCGCGCCGCACGCGTCGCAGATGCGCTCGTAGCCCGCCTTGGCGACGCGGGTCGGCGCGGCGCAGGTGGCGCAGAAGCCGTGGCGCGCGTGCCAGTCGAGAAGCGAGCGGGCGTGGGCGTAGATCGCCGCGTCGCCGCGCGTCGGCCCTGCCGCCAGCGCCGCGGCGACGCCGCGCGGGTCGCCGGCGGTGCCGAGCCCGGTCGCGGCAACGGCGAAGCGCGGCGCGCCGTCGGCGAGGCCGAGGAACACGGACGGAGCGTCGGCGGGAACCGCGTCACGGGCGAACCAGCGCAGGGCGTCTCCGTCGACCACCGGCCGCAGGTCGTCGAGCACCAGCCACCGCGCGGCGGGGTCGCGCCGCACCGCGACCATCGCCGCCTCGTCGCGGCGCAGCGAATCGGCGCGGTCGAGCGGGCTGCCGGTGAAGGCGACCGGCGGCAGGAGGTCGGTGAACCAGCCGGTCATGCACGGTACCGGCGGCTGGCGCGACGCGGCGAGGGACGGCGGAAGGTCGCAAAGGTCACGCCCGCGCCGTAGTGTCTTTCGGGGCGCGAGCGACTCGCTGGCAGGCGCACGCGGGTCGCTGCGGCACGTCCAGCGCCGGTCTCGTGCGAAGGTCCGACGCGCAGCATCGCCGTGTCCGAAGGCCGTTCCGTTCCCGTCATCGTCCGCCCGCCTCCCGCGGCCGCGCGCCGCGGGACCGTGCTAGCCGATTTTGCCGGCTGTAGGACAGCGCCAAGACCCCGCGCCGAGGCGATGGGTCGCCACCGCCGCGGCCGCGCGGGCATAGAGCGTCGGCAACCCGGCTTCGGCGAGGCGGTCGACCGGGTGCCATACGCCGGGCAGGTCTGGGCGGGTGGTGGGGGTGGCGATCGCGACCGTCAGGCGCAGCTCGAAGTGGGTGAAGACGTGGCGGAGTGGGGGGAGAGTGATCGATCCGACGACGCAATCTTCCCCGTCATCCCCGCGAAAGCGGGGACCCATCGCCCGTCCGTGAATCTGAGCAGTCTCAGCGACCCACCTGTCATCCCCGCGAAAGCGGGGACCCATCTCCAGCGCGTCGGGAGATGGGTCCCCGCTTTCGCGGGGATGACGGGTTGGAGCATGGGCCGACTCCTTACCCCCGGCCCCTCCCGCAGGCGGGAGGGGAGTCCACGCCGTCCCCGGCAGGCCGAGCATCCCGCCGAGCAGCCCCTTCGCCGGGCGGCGTTCGAGGAGGACGTGGCCGTCGATCTCGATCCACCACGCGGTGCCGACGCGCACCGGCTTTGGCGCCCTCGCCGTCTTGACCGGGAACCGTGCGGGGTCGCCGCCCGCCCTAGCCGCGCACCCGCCCGCAAGTGGGCAGGCACCGCACTTCGGCGCGCGCGGCGTGCACACGGTCGCGCCGAGGTCCATCATCGCCTGCGCGAAGTCGCCGGCGCGGGTATCGGGCGTCAGGCGGTCGGTCCGCGAATACAGCGCGCGCTTTGCCGCCGGCAGTGGGGTCTCGACAGCGAACAGGCGCGCGACGACGCGCTCGACATTGCCGTCGACGACCACGGCCCGCCGCCCGAAGGCGATCGCCGCGACCGCCGCCGCCGTGTAGGCACCGACGCCCGGCAGTGTCCGCAGCCCGGCCTCGGTGTCGGGCCAGCCGTCCGCCGCGACCGCGCGCGCGCAGGCGATCAGGTTGCGGGCGCGGGCGTAGTAGCCAAGGCCCGCCCATTCGCGCAGCACCTCCGCCTCGTCGGCGGCGGCGAGCGCGGCGACGGTCGGCCAGCGGGCGAGGAAGCGCGCGAAATAGGGCGCGACCGTCGCCGTGCCGGTCTGCTGCAGCATGACCTCGCTCAGCCAGACGGCATAGGCGGCTGGCGCAGGCGTGCCGGGCGGGTTGCGCCACGGCAGGCTGCGGGCGTGGGCGTCGTACCAGGCAAGAAGGCGGGCGGCGGCGTCGGGCACACCCGCGCTATGGCCGAGCGCGCGGCTGTGGCATAGCGCGGGTGTGCCCGACGACTCGCCCCCGAAGCCCGCAACCCGTCGCCGCAGCGCCGGGAAGGGGCGCGACGCCGCCGTGCCAGGTGCCGCCATGCCGGCCGCCGGCGAGTCTGAGACGGCCGAAGCGCCGGCCGCCGCGCAGCCCGCCACCGCGGGGCACCGCGGGGCTGCCGCGCGCGCCGTTGCCGAGGCGGAGCGGCCCCGTGCCGGGCGGGTTCGGCCCGTCGCCGACCTGCTGCCGGCGATCGGCGACAAGGCGTTCCGCCGCTTCGGCTTCGCCCAGAACGCCGTCGTCGCGCGCTGGGCCGAGATCGTCGGCGAGCGCTACGCCCGCTATTCGGTTCCCGAAGGGCTGACCTTTCCGGCGGGGAAGAAGGCCGGCGGCACGCTCAAGGTGCTCGTCACGGGCAGCTTCGCGCCGATGCTGAAGCACGTCGAGCCGCAGGTCGTCGAGCGCGTCAACCGCTTCTTCGGCTACGACGCCGTCGCCCGTCTGGCGCTGCGCCACGGCGACCTGCCGAGCGTCCAGCGCCGCGCGGCACGGGTCGAACAGCCGCTGAGCGCCGAGACCGAAACCGCCTTGCGCGAAGTCGCCGATCCCGAGCTGCGGGCGCGGCTGGAGTCGCTCGCCCGCGCGCTCGCGGTGACGACCGGCCCGCCGCGGATCGGCTGAACCAGCCAGACTTTGACGCGCGCGCCGCTTCGCCGCTATCTTCGCTCGCGCAACCGCCGGGAACCCGTCCATGTCGCTTCGTTTCGCCGCTGCCGTCGCCGCTGTCGTCGCGCTCGCCGGGTGCAAGGGCGGGACCGCGACCGCCGCCCCTGCCGCGCCGGCCAAGACGACCGTCGCGGCCAAGCCGGCCGCAAGGCCAGCGGCGACCAACTGGCTCGACGTGATCGCCGCGACGCCGCAGGGCGGGTTCCGCCAGGGCAACCCCAACGCCAAGGTCAAGCTGCTCGAGTTCGGCTCGCTGACCTGCTCGCACTGCGCCGCCTTCGCCAAGGAGGGCGTGCCGACGCTGCGCGCGAAATATGTCGCGACCGGCAAGGTCAGCTACGAATGGCGGCCGTTCATCCTGAACGGCGTCGACTTCGGCCCGTCGCTGCTCGTCCGCTGTCAGTCGCCGGCCGCCGCCATCCGTCTGATCGATGCCTTCTACGACCAGCAGGGGCAGTGGATCATCCCCTTCACCAAGCCGCTGCCCGACGACGTCCAGAAGCGGCTCGCGGCGCTGCCGCAGGAGCAGCAGATCACCGCCTTCGCCGCGCAGGGCGGGCTCGACGCCTTCATGCGCACGCGCGGCATGACGCGGGCACGGTTCGACCAGTGCACCAGCGACAAGGCGGGCATCGCCAAGCTCGGCGAGATCCGCGACGATGCCGACAAGAACTATGGCCTGACCGGCACGCCTACCTTTGCCATCAACGGCAAGACGGTCCCCGACGCCGCCAATTGGGCGAAGCTGAAGCCCGCGCTCGACGCGGCGCTGTAGGGTTATCATCGTTCTTTGAGGGGAGTGTCATGCTGGCGCAGGCCAGCATCCAGCGTCGTGCAGTCGCCCGGCCGCGGGTTTCGCCCGACGGTGGATGCTGGCCTTCGCCAGCATGACCCGATGTGGGGCAAGCGTTGGGTCCGAAGCCCGGTGACAGCGCCGCCGTCACCTTCTAGCATGGCCGACCGCACCTGACAGACCGGGGGGTCGATGCAGTTCCAGCGCCTCCGCCTGGCGGGGTTCAAGTCGTTCGTCGACGCCGCCGAGCTGCGCATCGACCCCGGCCTGACCGGCGTCGTCGGTCCCAACGGCTGCGGCAAGTCGAACCTGCTCGAGGCGATCCGCTGGGTCATGGGCGAGGGCTCGCCGAAGTCGCTCCGCAGCGGCGGCATGGACGACGTCATCTTCGCCGGCACCGCGCGCCGGCCGGGCCGCGACTTCGCCGAGGTCATGCTGACGCTGGACGACGTCGCGCCTGTCGCGGGAGCCGCCTTCGCCGACGACACGGTGCAGGTCGTCCGCCGCATCGAACGCGGGCTGGGCAGCGCCTACCGGATCAACGGCCGCGACGTGCGCGCCCGCGATGTCGCCCTGCTGTTCGCCGACGCCGCGACGGGCGCGCATTCGCCGGCGCTGGTCGGCCAGGGGCGGATCGGCGCGATCATCGCCGCCAAGCCCGTCGAGCGCCGCGCCCTGCTCGAGGAGGCGGCGGGCATCAGCGGCCTCCACGTCCGCCGCCACGAGGCGGAGCTGCGGCTGAAGGCGACCGAGGCCAACCTCGTCCGCCTCGACGACGTCATCGCCGGCCACACCGCGGCGGCGGCGGCGCTGCGCCGCGCGGCGAAGGCGGCCGAGCGGTACCGCGCGGTGTCGGACGCGCTCGCCGCTGCC
>JAFARM010000380.1 GCA_019245455.1 Sphingomonadaceae bacterium
ATGCCGACCATCAGCGCGAAGGTGAAGGTGCCGTTGACGACGATGCGCCCGAACTCGGTGGCGTTCGCATACTCGGCGTCGAGGTGGAGCGGCTGCGGGTTGTGCGTCAGCGTCGTCATCAGGACGTTGTCGGTCTCGGTCACCGTCCGCCGGATCGGGTGCTCGATGCGGTCGCCGACCGCCCAGTCGGGGAACCAGCGGCCGGTCATGCGGGGTCTCCGAAGCTGGGTGGCGGCATCCGGTAGGTCGCCGGCGTGCGGTCGAGCTTGATCGGCGAGGCGATCGACGGGAAGTCGCCGTCGACGACCATCGCGCGGTGTGCCGTATGCGGGTGCGCCAGCGCCTCGGCGACGTCGAGCACGGGGGCGGCCGGCACCCCGCCCGCCATCAGCCGCGCGGCGAGCGGCTCCGCCTCGTGACCGGCCAGCAGCTCGACCAGCGCCGTCCGCAGCGCCACGCGATGCTCGACCCGCGCCGGGTTGGTGGCGAAGCGCGGGGCGGCGGCAAGGTCGCTCCCCAGCATCGTGCAGAACTTGGCGAACTGCCCGTCGTTGCCGACCGCCAGGAACAGCTCGCCGCGGCCGGTCGGCAGCGTCTCGTACGGCGCGATGTTCGGGTGCGCGTTCCCCGACCGCCCCGGCCGTGCCCCGCCGCCGAGCCAGTTCGCCGCGTGCGGGTGGAGGATCGACAGCGCGCAGTCGAACAAAGCGATGTCGACGAACTGCCCGCGGCCGCTGCGCGCGCGCTCGTGGAGCGCCATCAGGATGCCGATGGCGGCGTTGAGGCCGCTCGCCATGTCGACCGCCGGCACGCCGAGCCGCACCGGCTCGCCGCCCGCCGCGCCGTTGATGCTCATCAGCCCGGTCAGCGCCTGCACCGCCGCGTCGTACCCCGGCAGCCCGCCGAGCGGCCCGTCGGCGCCGAACCCCGATACGCGGCAATGGACCAGCCGGGGAAAGCGCGCGGTCAGCTCGCCGAGACCCCAACCCTCGAGCGTGCCGGTGCGGAAGTTCTCGACCAGCACGTCCGCCCCCTCGAGCAGGCCGAGCAGCGTGTCGCGCGCCGCAGGCTGCTTGAGGTCGAGCACCAGCCCGCGCTTGTTCCTGTTGACCCCGGCAAAGTAGGCCGAAGCGCCATGCCGAAACGGCGGCCCCCAGGCGCGCGTCTCGTCCCCCTGCGGCGGCTCGACCTTGAGCACGTCGGCCCCGTGGTCGGCGAGGATCTGCGTCGCGTACGGCCCGCCCAGCACGCGGCTCAAGTCGATCACGGTGAGGCCGGCGAGCGCGCCGGGAGGGGTCGTCATGGCTCCCCTCCTAGCGCGGCGGGCGCACCCGGTCACGTCGGAACCGGGGGCGGCGGACGGCCGTTCGTCGAACACCGTCAGCACGGAGTGACTTCGGTGAAGACCAGTGTATTTGCCCTCGCCGCCCTGATCGCGGCCCCGCTCGCCGCCCAGACGACGACGCAGACCACGGTGACGACCTCTGTCCCCGCGACCCAGCCCGCGCCGGTGACGACCGACCAGCTCAACGCCGCCACCGCGGCCGCGGTCGATGCGCGGGCACAGGCGCAGGCGGTGCAGCAGGCCGAGGAAACCGCGCAGCACCGCGCCGACCGGGACGCCTATATGGCGGCACTGGTCGCGCACGACCGCGCCGTCGACCGGATGGACGCGCGCTATGCCCGGCAGCAGGCCGCCTATGCCGACGCGATGGCGGCGTGGCGCCTGCAGGTCGAGGACTGCCGCCGCGGCCGGACGCGGGCGTGCAACGCGCCGACGCCGCAGCCCGCCGACTTCTACTAAAGCGTCCAGTCGCAGCGCGCGGCGAGGAGGGCGGCGACCGCCTCCACCCCCGCCGCGTCGTCGGCGTCGAATCGCCCCGGCGACGGGCTGTCGAGGTCGACGACGCCGAGCAGCCGCTCGCCGAGGACGAGCGGCACGACCAGCTCCGACCGCGAGGCGGCGTCGCAGGCGATGTGGCCGGGGAAGGCGTGGACGTCGGGCACGACCTGCGTCCGCCGCTCCGCCGCCGCCGTGCCGCAGACGCCCTTGCCGAGCGCGATGCGGATGCACGCCGGCTGCCCCTGGAACGGCCCCAGCACCAGCTCGCCGCCGCGCATCAGGTACAGCCCCGCCCAGTTGAGGTCGGGCAGCCAGCTGAACAGCAGCGCGGCCGTGTTGGCCGCGTTCGCCACCCAGTCGCGCTCGTCGCCGATCAGGCCGTCGAGCGCCTGCCGCAGGTCGCGGTAGGCCTCCGGCTTGGCAGCGGCGGTACGGGGGGTGGCGGCGAGCATCGGCACGATATGGCGGCGGCGCGCGCCCGGCTCAAGCGGCGAAACGGTCCTGCAGCTCGCGCTTCAGCACCTTGCCGATGGCGCTGCGCGGCAGCTCGTCGATGACGCGGAGCGCGCTCAGCCGCTGCGTCCTGCCGAGCCGCTCGTTGGCCCATGACCGCAGCGCCTCGGGGTCGGTCTCCTCGCGCAGCACGACGAAGGCGACCGGCGTCTCGCCCCACTCGGCCGACGGCACGCCGACGACCGCTGCCTCGTCGACCGAGGGATGGTCCTTCAGCGCCGCCTCGAGGTCGACCGGGTAGATGTTGAACCCGCCCGAGATGATCATGTCCTTCGCCCGCCCGATCAGGGTGACGACAAGTCGTTACAGGCGTGTGAAAAGCCGCTACCCGCGGGCGGGGTAAGCGGCTAAGTCACGCGGCGATGTGCCCGTCCGCCCCGGTCTGATCCTATGGCCCGTCGTTCGCCGCGCACCGGCTTCACCCCACGCCTGCTCGCCGCCATCGCCGCCATCGGCGCGGCGATCTGGGGCTTCCTGGCGCTGGCGGACGAGGTCGGCGAAGGCGGCACGGCGAAGGTCGACCGCGCGCTCATCCTCGCGCTGCGCCAGAGCGTCGATCCCAACCGCTTGCGCGGCCCGGCCTGGCTGCAGGAGACGGCGCGCGACATCACCGCACTCGGCGGCTTCACCGTGCTCGGGCTGGTGACGGTCGCCGCGCTCGCCGTGCTGATCGTCTATCGCCGCCACCGGCAGGCGATCGTCTTCGCCGCCGCCGCCGTCGGGGCGCAGGTGACGGCGGAGGCGATCAAGAACTATGTCGGCCGTCCGCGACCCTCCTTCGTCCACCAGTACGACCTGATCGCCTCGTCGAGCTTTCCGAGTGGCCACTCGATGATGGCGCCGGCGATCTACTTCACGC
>JAFARM010000413.1 GCA_019245455.1 Sphingomonadaceae bacterium
TCCACGATGTGCGGAACAGCCGCGTAGGACGCATCGTAAGCATCCCCTTGATGGCATAGGCTCGACCAGAGCGTGAACCATGGTTCGCTATCGTACCCCCTCTTGGGAGCGGTCGCGCCAGCGAGTTGGTGCAAGAGTTCCGGAACATCGGCGGCGGGGCCATAGGCGTGCGATAACGTGGCCCAGCGAGGCGAACTGAGTGCGATCATGCGCTCAATGTAAGCGACGTTGTCAATATCACGCAAATGAAGGCACCAAGCGACCGCTAATGGACGCGAGGGCCGTTCGCCGCGAGCGAGGGCCAGGCGTCACTTTGCGATCTCAGCGCCCCCCCGCCGCCATTCGCTTATCCAGATACCCGTCCACCACACCCATCAGCTCCGGCATCTCGTGCTCGAAGAAGTGGTTGGCCTTGGGCACGGTCGCGTGGTCGATGGTGATGTGGCGCTGGGTCTTCAGCTTGTCGACCAGCTTCTGGACGCTGGCGCCGGCGACCACCTCGTCGTTCTCGCCGTCGATGATGATGCCGGAGGACGGGCACGGTGCCAGGAACGTGAAGTCGTACATATTCGCCGGCGGCGCGATCGAGATGAAGCCCTTGATCTCCGGCCGCCGCATCAAGAGCTGCATCCCGATCCACGCGCCGAAGCTGAAGCCGCCGACCCACGTCGTCTGCGCCTCCGGGTTGAACTGCTGCATCCAGTCGAGCGCGGACGCGGCGTCGGACAGCTCGCCGACGCCGTTGTCGAACACCCCCTGGCTGCGCCCGACGCCGCGGAAGTTGAAGCGCAGCGTCGCGAAGCCGCGGCGCACGAACGTATTGTACAGCGCCATGCTGATCGGGTGGTTCATCGTCCCCTGCTGCGGGTGCGGCTGGAGGATGATGGCGACGGGCGCGCGCGGGCGCGTCGCGGGCTGGTAACGGCCTTCGAGGCGGCCCTCGGGGCCGGGGAAAATGACTTCGGGCATCGGACCTGACGTGTTTCTGGCGCGCGGGCGGCGGATGAACGCCTATATAGAGCGGGCGTGCCCCGGGGCAACGCAAACCGTTGGAGCGACGTGACGATCTATCTCGACTGGGCCGCGACCGCGCCGATCGACCCGGCCGCCGCCGACGCGATGGCGGTGGAGGCGCGCGCCTGGGCCAACCCGTCGTCGGTCCACGCCGCCGGACGCCGGGCGCAGACGATGCTCGACGAGTGCCGACGCCGGATCGCGGCGGCGTTCGACGTTCCGCCGTCGCGCGTAGTCTTCACCGGCGGCGGTACCGAGGCGCTCGGGCTGGCGCTGGCGCAAGGGGTGGGGCCGCGCTTCGTCTCGGCGGTCGAGCACGATGCGGTGCGGGCGCAGGCGGGCGTCTCGCTGCGCCCCGGCGCGCGCGGCGGGGCGGCGGTGATCCCGGTCGATGACGATGGGGTGGTCAACCTCGAGGTGCTCGAGGAGATGATCGCCCACGCCGACGCCCCCCGCGTCGCCGTCATGCACGCCAACAACGAGACCGGCGTCATCCAGCCGGTCGCCGAGGTCGCGCGGTTGGTCGCGGCTCGCGGCGGCACGCTGCTGGTCGACGCGGTGCAGTCGGCGGGCAAGCTGCCGCTCCCCGAGGCCGATTACGTCGCCGTGTCGGCGCACAAGCTCGGCGGGCCGCCCGGCGTCGGCGCGCTGATCGTCCGCGAGGAGGTGACGGCGGTGCAGCGCGGCGGCGGGCAGGAGCGGGGCCAGCGCGCGGGCACCGAGAACCTGCCGGGCATCGCCGGGTTCGCGGCGGCGGCAGCGGCGCGGGCGGCCGACCACGGCTGGCATCACCGCGCGCACGGCCTGCGCGACCGGCTCGAGGCGGGGCTTCAGGGCGCGACGATCCACGGGGCGCGCGCGCCGCGCCTCGGCACGATCGTCTGCGCCGGCCTGCCCGGCGTCGCGGCGATGACGCAGCTGATGCACCTCGACCTCGCCGGCGTGGCGGTCAGCGCCGGTGCGGCGTGCTCGTCGGGCAAGGTGCGGACGAGCCACGTGCTGGCGGCGATGGGGCTGTCCGACGCCGCGGCCGGCGAGGCGATCCGCTTCAGCCTCGGCTGGACGACGACAGCAGCGGACATCGACGCGGCGACCGCGGCGTGGCGGGCGATGGCCGCGCGGCTGGCGCGGGCGGCGGCCTGAAGCTGTCCTACAGCCCCCTCGCTGTGCTAGCCTTACGGGGTGACGATGAGGAGACACGGACGGTGACGGCGGCGCGGCAGGGCAAGGGAGCGACGATTGGATCGCGCCTGCCCGCGCGGAGGGCGGATCGCCCTGGGCAGTGCCTGACTTTCGTCAACTTAGGGCTAACGGCCGTTAACCTTTTGCCGGCGGCAGACCGCGGCAGCGGGTGCGACGCGGGGGTCGTCGCATCGCCGGCGGCGACTCGCCCGCGCCCGCGCCGTGGCGGTCATAGGCAGCGCGGCCGGATCGGCGGGGCGCGGCGATGACGCCCGTCTACCTCGATTATGCCGCGACGACGCCGGTCGATCCGGCGGTCGCCGCCGCTATGGCACCCTGGGTGGGCGAGCGGTTCGGCAACCCCGCTTCGCCGCACCGCTTCGGCTACGACGCCGCCGCCGCCGTCGCACTCGCGCGCGGGCAGGTC
>JAFARM010000226.1 GCA_019245455.1 Sphingomonadaceae bacterium
CTCGTCGGCGCGGTAGCAGTGGTTCTGGACCAGGATGTCGCCGTTGAGCACGCCCATCAGCGTGTCGTTGACGAGGTCGCGGCGCGGCGCGTCGGTCGGCTTGGCGGTGCCGGCCTTGGCCTTTCTCGTATAGTCGT
Organism: Sphingomonadaceae bacterium; assembly: GCA_019245455.1. Taxonomy (GTDB): domain Bacteria; phylum Pseudomonadota; class Alphaproteobacteria; order Sphingomonadales; family Sphingomonadaceae; genus Polymorphobacter_B. The sequence goes on from JAFARM010000226.1 coordinate 138, forward strand.
CCCAGCGGCGCTTGTAGGCGACGGCGTCGGACCACGCCTGGCGATCGACGGCGATATTGCCCATGCGCGTCGCCGGCGAGCCGCCGCGGCTGCCATAGACCCGCTTGGGGTTCTCGCCGCACGCCATCTTCAGGCTCGGCTTGGCGCCGGGGAACTTCATGTCCTGTGCGGTGCGGCCGAGCACGTTCTTGACCGTCACGCCGCGGCCGCCGAACAGGTTGGCGCTGCCGGGGAGGATGTGGAAGGTGGTGACGCCACCGGCGAGCGCGCGGGTGAAGGCGGCGTCCTGCGGCCAGATCGAATGTTCGGCCCAGACGTCGGCGGTGTTCGGCCGCGTCGCCTCGTTGCCGTCGCTTACCGCCTGCACGCCGGGCACGGGATAGTCGCCCATGTGGCTGTGGATGTCGATGATGCCGGGCGTCACCACCTTGTCGGCGGCGTCGATCACCGTCGCGCCGGCCGGCACGGCGACGCTGGCGCCGATCTCGGCAACCTTGCCGCCCTCCAGCCGGACCATGCCGGGGGCGAACTTGTGGCCGACCCCGTCGTAGACGACGCCGGCGCGGATCACCGTCGTCACGCTCGGATAGGGCTTGTAGGTCGACGGGAACGGGTCGGCGGGGATGCTGACGACCTCGACCGGCGCCGCCGGCTTGTCGCTCGCGCTCTTGACCGGCGGCTTGGCGGCGCAGGCAGCGACGAGCACGGCCACGGAAAAGGCGGCAAGGCGCATCAATCGACTCCGTGCATCAGGCGCTTCAACAGGAACGAGCCGGCGAGCAGGATGCCGCCGATCACCACCGCCCAGAAGCCGATCGTCTGGAACACGCCGGCATAGGTGTCGAGGCTGAGCTTGAGGTTTGTCACCTGCCCGCCGACGGTGTCGACGCTCGCCCCCTGGGCGACGATGCCGCCGACATATTCGGCGACCGAGATCGACAGGAACCACATCCCCATCATCATGCCGACGACGCGCGCGATCGACAGCTTGGTGATCATGCTGAGGCCCACCGGCGAGATGCACAGCTCGGCCATCGAGTGGATCAGGTAGAGGCCGGCCAGCCACCAGATCGCGACCTTGAAGTCGGGCCCGGCATAGTGCGTTCCCCACACCAGGAACAGGAACCCCGCGCCGACGCCGATCAGCGCGATGGCGAACTTGACCGGGATGCCCGGCTCCGCCCCGCGCCGGGCGAGTGCCGCCCACATCGCCGCGAAGACGGGGGCAAGGAGGACAATGAAGATCGCGTTGAAGAACTGCGTCTGCCCGGCGGTGATGGTGAACAGGCCGAAGATCGACAGGTCGGTGTTGCGGTCGGCGAACAGCGTCAGGCTCGACCCCGCCTGCTCGAACAAGGTCCAGAAGGTGACGTTGAAGACGATCAGGATCATCGCCGCCAGCATCATCTCGAACTCGGTGCGGCTGCCGGCGCGCCACGACCAGACGAGGATCGCCGGCACGCCGATAAGGAAGGTGGCGAACAGCAATTTGCCCAGGATCGGCAGCGCCAGCAGATAGGCGACGATGCCGGCCCCCGCCGGCGCGGCGGTGGCGGTGATGGTGTTGGAAAACAACAGCCACGGCAGCGCCGTCGCCAGCACCGCCAGGACGTAGATCAGCGGCGCGCGGTCCTTCGTCGCGGCACTCGCCGGCGGCTCGCCATAGCCGGCCAGCCGCCCGCCGTCGAACTGGATCAGGCTCCACGCCACCAGCATCCCGGCCGCAGCCAGCCCGAACCCGGCCCACCAGCCGAAGGTGTCGGCGAGCACCGGGCACAGCAGCTGCGATCCCAGCGACCCCAGGTTGATGCCCATGTAGAAGATCGTGAACCCGGCGTCGCGCCGCCGGTCGCCGGGGGCGTAGAGCGCGCCGACCATGGTCGAGATGTTGGGCTTGAAGAAGCCGTTGCCGACGACGATCGCCGACAGCGCGGCCAGCATGATCGCGACGTACAGCGGGGAGCGCGTCGCATCGCCGGTGAAGGCATCCTTGGCCAGCGTCCGCACGGTCGTGCCGCCGTTCATCAGGGCGACGCTGCCGTCGTCGTTGCCGTGGATCAGCAGGCGCTGCCCGGAAGCGACGACGAAGCGCTGCTCGACGCCGCCGTGCTGCTCGATCGACACGGCGTGCGTCACCCCGTCGAAGGTCGCCGTCGGCTTCGCCGCCTCGCCGCCGAAGCACAGCACGAAATAGCCGACCGCCATGATGATCGCGCCGAACTTGACCGCGCGCTTCGAGCCTAAGAAGCGGTCGGCCATGATGCCGCCGATGAACGGCGTCAGGTACGTCATCGACAGCATCGCGCCGTACATTCCGCCGGCGACGCGGTCGCCGAAGACGAAGTGCTTGGTCAGGTACAGGACGAGCAGCGCGCGCAGGCCGTAGAAGCCGAAGCGCTCCCACAGCTCGGTCGAAAACAGGCGGGCGAGCTGGCGCGGATGGCCGAACCAGGTCGCGGCGTCGGCGGCAGCAGGGATGGTGGCCATTGCGCTCCCTTGGGACCTCGGCCGCTCGGGCGGCGGCCGTTGGCGCGCCACGATAGCGGGGCCGGCGGCGGGGGCAAGGGGGCGGCAGCACGTCGCCGTCACCCTTGCCCGCCCGGCGCCCTTGCCCGCCCGCGGCCCCCCGCCTACCTGCCGCGCCATGCTCAACGACCGCTCGACCGCCCTGTCGCTCCTCCTCACCCGCCGCTCGGGGAAGCCGCGCGACATGGTCGCGCCGGGGCCGACGCCGGGGCAGCTGGCGACGATGCTGCGCGTCGCCGCGCGCGTGCCCGACCATGGCAAGCTCAGCCCGTGGCGCTTCGTCACCATCGCCGCCGACCGCCGCGCCGCGCTCGCCGACGTCCTCGCCGCCGCCTATCGGCTGGACCGTCCCGAGGCGCGCGAGCGCGAGCTGGACGAGGTCCGCGCCTTCGCCCACCAGGCCCCGGCGCTCGTCGTCGTCCTGTCGCGGGTCGATCCGGCGTCGAAGATCCCGGCGTGGGAGCAGCACCTGTCGGCGGGGGCCGCCTGCGGGCTGCTCGTCGCGGCGGCGAGCGCGGCGGGGTTCGTCGCCGGCTGGCTGACCGGCTGGGCCGCCTATTCGGACGCGGTCGTCGCCGCGCTGGGGGCACCGGGCGACCGCATCGCCGGCTTCGTCTTCATCGGCTCGCCCGCGCGCGCGCTGGAGGAGCGGCCGCGCCCGGACCTGAGCGAGGTGGTCAGCGCCTGGTGACCTCCCCTCCCGCTTGCGGGAGGGGTCGGGGGTGGGAAGTCGAAGTGTCCGCAGGCTCCTGATCGCGGCTTTATCTAAGCGAAGGAGGGGCCGCCGCGGCGAAGCCGCGTCGGACGGGATCGGCGGAGGGAGGCTCCGCCGCCCCGCCGGCCGGGCTGGGGCGAGTCCGCCCGCTGCTGCGCGCGCCTGCGGCGTGCTCGCGGCGTGCGGCCGCCCTACGCCGTTGACTCGCCACTGTCCTACTGTCATACCACCGTCATGTGGCAGGGCGACCGACCCATCTACCTCCAGATCCGCGACCTGATCGTCGCCCGGATCATCGACGGCGACGCGGCCGCGACCGCGCCGCTGCCGTCGGTGCGGGCGCTCGCGAGCGAGCTTGCCGTCAACCCGCTGACGGTGGCCAAGGCGTACCAGGAACTCCGCGCCGCCGGGCTCGTCGCCGCGCGCAAGGGCGTCGGGCTGTATGTCGAGCCGGGCGCGGCGGCGGCGCTGCTGGCATCCGAGCGCGCGGCGTTCCTCGCCGGCGACTGGCCGCGCATCCGCCGCCGCATCGACCGGCTCGGCCTGACCCCGGCCGACCTGTTCGCCGACGCGTGACCCGGCGGTTCGCGCGGCGGCGCGCCACGATCCGCGCGCGCGGTGCACACGGCGTCACGTCGACCGGGCGGTGCGTGACGCGCCGCATCCGGGGAGTGGTCACGGCCGCTGCACGGGAAGCAGCGGGTCGGTGGACAGCGATCGTTAACGCTATAGGTTAACGCCTAGGCGCAGCTGCCCTCGACCAGCTCGATCTGGATCGTCGCGTGGCCGATGCCGAAATCGTCCGCCAGCATCGTCTGTGCGCCGGCCAGGAAGGCGTCGCCCGGATGCCCGGCGGGCATCGTCAGGTGGGCGGTCAGCGCCGTCTCGGTCGTGCTCACCGGCCAGATGTGGACGTGGTGGGCGGTGGCGACGCCGGGCAGCGCCGCCAGCCGGGCGCGCACCGCGTCGAGCTCGACCCCCGGCGGCACGCCCTGCAGCGCCAAGGTCATCGATTCCTTCAATAATCCCCACGTCCCGGCGACGATGATGGCGGCGATGACCAGGCTGACGGCGGGGTCGAGCCATGCCCATCCGGTCGCCAGGATGACCAGCCCGGCGATGACGACGCCCGCCGAGACGATCGCGTCGGACAGCATATGGGCGAAGGCGGCGCGGACGTTGATGTCCTTGCCGCCGCGGGCGAACAGCCACGCGGTGACGCCGTTGACCGCGATGCCGGCAGCGGCGACGGCGATGACGGTAAGCCCTTGAACCGGCTGTGGATCGGCCAGTCGCCGCACCGCCTCCCACGCGACGGCGCCGATGGCGACGAGCAGCAGCACGGCGTTGAACAGCGCCGCCAGGATCGACGAGCCGCGCAGGCCGTAGGTGAAGCGCGTCGATGACGGCCGCCGCGCCAGCCGCGTCGCCCCCCACGCCGCCGCCAGCCCGGCGACGTCGGACAGGTTGTGCCCGGCGTCGGCGAGCAGCGCGACCGAGTTGGCGATCAGGCCATAGACCGTCTCGACGGCGACGAAGCCGAGATTGAGGGCGATGCCGACGACGAAGGCGCGGCCGAAATCGGTCGGCGGCGCATGGTGGTGATGCCCGAACAACCCGTGGCCGTGATCGTGGTCGTGCCCATGGCTGTGGCCATGATCGTGTCGGTGTCCATGATCGTGGTCGTGGCGATGATCGTGCCCGTCGCTCATGCCGCCAGAACCTCCTCGGGAATGGCGTAGAACAGTTCGGCGCCGCGCGTCACTGGCCCCAGCAGCGCGGTCGCCTGCGGCACCACCTGCTCGGCGAAGAAGCGCGCGGTGACGATCTTGGCCTTGAGGAAGGCGGGATCGCCCGCTTGCCGAACCAGCCGCTCGTGCGCCGCCACCGCCTGCCGTGCCAGCAGCCAGCCGCCGACCGTGATGCCGAACATCCGGAGGTACGGCGTCGCGCCCGCCGCCGTGTCGCCGAGCCGCTCGGCCTCGTTGCCCGTCAGCCACACCGTCGCGCTCTCGAGCGCGGCCAGCGCGTCGTCAAGATACGGCTTGAGCGCAGCGAGGTCGCCCTTGGGGGGCAGGTCGCGCAGGTCCTGGCGGATCGCGGCGAAAAGGCTCCGCCACGCCGCGCCGCCGCCCGCCGCCAGCTTGCGGCCGACGAGGTCGAGCGCCTGGATGCCGTTCGTCCCCTCGTAGATCGGAGCGATCCGCGCGTCGCGCAGGTGCTGCGCCGCGCCCGTTTCCTCGACATAGCCCATGCCGCCGAACACCTGCAGGCACAGGCTGGCGACCTCGACGCCGATATCGGTCGCCCACGCCTTGGTAACGGGGGTCAGCAGGTCGGCGAGCGCCTGGCCCTGCAGGTCGCCGGCGTGGCCCCGGTCAACGGCGGCGGCGGTGAAGTAGGTCAGCGCGCGCGCCGCCTCGGTAGTCGCCTTGGCCGTCATCAGCATCCGCCGGACGTCGGCGTGCTCGACGATCCGCACCGCCTGCCCGCCCTGACCGAACCGGGCCGACTGGACGCGCTCGCGGGCGAAGGCGAGGGCCCCCTGATAGGCGCGCTCGGCGATGGCGACGCCCTGCAGGCCGACGTTGATGCGGGCATGGTTCATCATCGTGAACATCGCCTTCATGCCGCCCCCCTCGGCTCCGACAAGGTAGCCAACGCATTGGTTTCGCTCGCCGAATGCCATGGTACAGGTCGGTGAAGCGTGGATGCCGAGCTTGTGCTCGACGCCGATCGCGCGGAGGTCGTTCCTGACGGTGAAGGCCCCTTCCGCGTCCGGCAGGAACTTCGGGCAGAGGAACAGCGAGATGCCCTTGGTGCCCGGCGGCGCGTCGGGCAGGCGGGCCAGCACGAGGTGGACGATGTTCGCCGCCGCGTCGTGCTCGCCCCAGGTGATGTAGATCTTGGTGCCGCTGATCCGGTAGGTGCCGTCGCCCGCCGGTTCAGCCCGCGTGCGGAGCGCACCGACGTCGCTGCCGGCCTGCGGCTCGGTCAGGTTCATCGTGCCCGTCCACGCGCCGCTGACGAGCTTGGTCAGGTACGTCGCCTGCAGGTCGGGCGAGGCGTGCGCCTGCAGCGCCTCGATCGCGCCCTGCGACAGCATCATGCACAGGCTGAAGGCCATGTTGGCGCTGGTCAGCTGCTCCTGGACG
>JAFARM010000240.1 GCA_019245455.1 Sphingomonadaceae bacterium
ACTCCGGCCGCGAGAGCTTTACGACCTGACGGTGCAGGTGGCGATCGTCCGCCCCGGCCCGATCCAGGGCGACATGGTCCACCCCTATCTCCGCCGGCGACAGGGGACGGAGGCGGTCGAGCTGCCCTCGCCCGCCCCGCCGCACGACCCGCATGAGCTCCGCCACGTCCTCGGCAAGACCTTGGGCGTGCCGCTGTTCCAGGAGCAGGCGATGAAGCTCGCCATCGTCGCGGCGAAGTTCACCGACAGCGAGGCGAACCAGCTGCGCCGCGCGATGGCGACGTTCAGGAACGTCGGCACGATGGAGCAGTTCGAGGCGAAGCTCGTCGGCGGCATGGTCGCGCGCGGCTACGACGCCGACTTCGCCCGTCGCTGCTACCAGCAGATCGAAGGCTTCGGCAGCTACGGCTTCCCGGAAAGCCACGCGCTCGCCTTCGCCCGGCTGGTGTGGGTGTCGTCGTATCTCAAGTGCCGCTACCCGGCGGTGTTCGCCTGCGCCCTCCTCAACAGCCAGCCGATGGGCTTCTACGCGCCGGCGCAGATCGTCGCCGACGCGCGCGAGCACGGCGTCGAGGTCCGCGCCATCGACGTCAACGCGAGCGGGTGGGACAATAGCCTGGAACCGGTGGGCGACGGCCATGCCCTGCGCCTCGGCTTCCGCCAGATCACCGGCTTCCGCGAGGCGTGGGCCGAGGCCATCGTCGCCGCGCGCCCGTTCGCGGCCATTGAGGAGGTCGCTCGCCGCGCCGGCGTGCCGCGGCGTGCGCTCGATCTCCTCGCCGACGCCGACGCCTGCCGCTCGCTTGGCCTCGACCGGCGGGCGGCGCTGTGGGAGGCGCGGCGGACGCCGTCGGGTGCCCTGCCGCTGTTCGCCGCGGCGGAAGCGCGCGAACTGGGCGACGAGCCCGACGCCGGCCTGCCGCGCCTGACGCCCGGCGAGCGCGTCGCCGCCGATTACCAGACGACGCGCCTGTCCTTGGCCGGCCATCCGATGGCCTTCGCCCGCGCCGGCTTCGCGGGCGAGGGGGTGCTGACCTGCGCCGCCACCGCCGCCGCGCCCGACGGAAGGCGGGTGCGCACCGCCGGCATCGTCCTCGTCCGCCAGCGGCCGGGGAACGGCAACGCGATCTTCGTGACGATCGAGGACGAGACCGGCATCGTCAACGTCGTCATCTGGGCGCGCCTGTTCGAGCGCGACCGGCGGCAGATCATGGCGTCACGCCTGATGCTGATCGACGGCGTCGTCCAGCGCAGCCCCGAAGGCGTCGTCCACCTGATGGCGACGCGCGTCCATGACCGCTCGTCCGAACTCGGCCGGCTCTCCGCCACCCATGCGACCGAGCCGCCGGGGTCGCGGGGTTTGGAGGACCTCCACCCCGGCTACCCGCAAATCCACGGCCACCCGCGCAACGTCCGCGTCCTGCCGGCGTCGCGCGATTTCCATTGATCGTCGCGCCTGCTCGACGAGCGTGGCACAGGGGATCGTGTCCCGCCCACATATTGTCATCCCCGCGAAAGCGGGGACCCATCTCCTCACGCTGCGGGAGGTGGGTCCCCGCTTTCGCGGGGATGACAAGATTTTGACGCCTGCGACGACGCCTTGCGACCGCGCGACGGTCGTTAGAACCGCGCCCGCACCCCCGCGTACCCGGCCCGCGGCGCGCCGCGATAGCTGAACACCTCCTCGTACCGTTCCCCGAGCAGGTTCTCGACCCGGGCAAACGCCGACAGGTGCGCCGTCAGCTTCGCCTCGCCGGCCAGCTCGACCAGCGTGAAGTGCGCCAGCCGCACCGTCGGCGTGGTGACATAGGTCGGGTCGGTATAGGTCCGATCGGTCTGCGGGCCCGTATAGCGGACGGTGGCGGTGACGCTGCCCCATGCTCCCGTCCGGCTGACGTTGACGCTGGCGATATCGGGGGCGCGCCGCACCGCCTCAGCCCCATTGGTGCGGGCGTGGAGGTGGGTGTAGGCTGCGTCGACCCGCCACGGCCCGGCCTTGACCGCCAGGCTCGCCTCGATCCCCTGCTGCGTCGACGTGCCGGGCAGGTTGACCGGCGTCCCCTCGTAGGTCGGCGGCAGATACTCGAGCTGGATCGCGTCGTGCAGCCGGTTGTCGAACCAGGTCACCCCCGCCTCGCCGGCGCCGCCGAACAGGCTCTGGGTGACCCCGACCTCGTACCCCTGCGACCGTTCGGGGCGGAGGGTCGGGTTGCCGACGTAGCGCCCGCTCTCATAGGCAAACAGTTCGTAGGCGAGCGGGTCCTTGATCCCCGATCCCCCCGCCGCGTGGAGGCGGGTGCCCGGCACGACGGCATAGCTCGCCTCCGCGCGCCACGTCGTCGCGTCGGCGAACTGCGAGTTGAAGTCGTGGCGGATTGACGCGGCGAAGCTCGCCCGCTCGGCGACGGTCAGGCTGTACGCGCCGACCAGCCCGGCATTGTCGATGCGGTGCCAGCCGTCGAAAGCGAACCCGCTCGGATCGCGGTTGCGGAACGATTCGCGTTCAAGGTCGAGCGCCACCGTCACCGTGTGCCGCACGTCGCCGCGGCCGAAGCGCAGGGTCGAATCGGCGCTGCCCTTGACCCGCTGGCCGGTGTCGCCCGAGGTGCGGCCGGTGGGATCGAAGCTGTCGCGCCGGCTGAGCGCGGTCTGGACGCCGATGGCATTGGTCCAGCGCCCGTCGAGGAACGCCGCCTCGCCGCGCAACAGCGCATAGAACGCCTCGCTCTGCGACCGCACGCCGGGCGAGTCGATGACCCGGCCGAAGGTCGGGCTGGCGGGGTCGGCGTCGCTGGTGTCGAAGTCGGCGTCGGTTCGCGTGTAGCGGGCGACGGCGGTCAGCTTGGCGGTCGGCGAGAGGGCATAGGTCAGCTTGGCCGACGCCGCGCCGCTGTCGTCGCCGACGTCGCGCGTGCCGCCGCGGGCGACGGGGTAGCCGCCGCTGTGCAGTCCGGTGCCGGTGAGCGCATAGTCGAGCGATCCCGCCACGCCGGCGACGCGGACCGCGCCGTCGACCGTGCCGAACGCTCCGCCCTCGACCCGCGCCGAGACGCCGGGTGCGTCGCGGCCGGTCGCGGTCAGATACTGGACGACGCCGCCGATCGCGTCGGAGCCGTAGAGCGACGACTGCTGCCCGCGCAGCACCTCGACGCGCGCGCCGTCGTCGGCGAGCAGGCCGGCGAAATCGAACTCGCCCTGGAACGGGTCGCTGACCTCGACGCCGTCGATCAGGACGAGGACGTGGTTCGCCTCCGACCCGCGCAGCCGGATCTGGGTCAGGCCGCCGGGCGCGCCGGCACGGCTGACGGCAACGCCGGGCACGTCGCGCAGAATGTCGGACACGGTGCGCGTCTGGCGCAGGTCGAGCGCGGCGGCGTCGAGCACGGTGATCGACCCGGCGACGTCGGGCAGCGGCACGCCGCCATCGCGCGTGGCGGTGACGACGATCGTCTCGCCGGCGGCCGTCGCCGATTGCGCGGGGTCGGTTTGGGCGAAGGCCGGTGCGGCGGCGGGCAGGGCGCAGAGGCCGGTGCAGCCGGCAAGGACAAGGCGGTTCATCGGGCAGGCATCCCGGGGCGGTCGCGGCGACAGGACCGGGACACCGTCGGCGACGGCCGGCCGCCCGCCCACGACGGACACCCCAGGCGTCGCCGGCGCACGGCCGCAGCGGCCCCGGCCGCTCGGCTCGTCGCTCCACGAGATCGGTTTCGCGCGCCGGCCAGTCCTTGAGCCGTCGCATGAGCGACACGCGCCGGTCGGTCTCCTGGCTCGCGGGTCGTCGCCTCGCCGCGCTCGCCTTCCCGAAGGTCGCCCTTCAGTGGCTGCGGGTCGCCCCGCGCACACGCCGAAACTCGCCGCTTACAGTTACAAGGATAGCGTCAGATTTGGGGACGAACCCCGCACTGCCTTCCCGGTACCGGTGCGTCGCCGCCGTTGTAGCGACCAACGCACCGGGTGGCCACTGCTATTGGTGCGCGGGCGCGGGCGTCGTGTGCTGATAGGTCGTCGTCGTCTGCTGCGCCGCCGCCTTGCGCTTGGCCATGACGGCGCGGTGATGGCCGTACCAGCAGCCGGCGGCCGCTCCGAGCACGGCGTGATGCCCCGCATAATGGCCGGCGACGCCGCCGACGGCCGCTCCGGTCAGGCAGCCGGCGCTGGCCGGAACCGCGGCAAGCGATGCCGCGGCGACCGCGGCCAGGGGAGCGAAGCGATAGGCGAGGCGCATGGGGGGTCTCCTGTGTTAGCGTACTAACGCAGATCGGGCGGTCGGGTTGCGCGTCAAGGCGGCTCAGGCCATCTTGCCCGGCACCGTCGGATGGCTGCTCGACAGGCCACCGTCGACGGCGATCGCCTGGCCGTTGACATAGCTTGCCGCGTCGCTCGCCAGGAACAGCGCGACCTCGGCGATCTCGGCCGGCCCGGCGGCGCGCTTGAGCGGGTTCAGCTGGCCCAGCTTGTGCTCGGTGCCGCGCGCCCGTGCGCCGTCGAAGAACGGCCGCGTCATGCCGGTCTCGGTCAGGCCGGGGCAGACGGCATTGACGCGGACACCGCTGCCGGCGAGCTGATTGGCGGCGGTCGCGACCATGTTGATGACGCCCGCCTTCGACGCGCTGTACGGCACGCCGCCGGCGCCCGATCGGATGCCGGCGACGCTGGCCGTGGCGACGATCGACCCGCGCCCGCGCGGGACCATTACGCGTGCCGCCGCCTGGACGGTCAGGAACACGCCGATCAGGTTGATGCGCAGCACCTGCTCCCACTCGTCGACCGTCAGGTCGAGGAGCGGCGACAGGCCGCCACCGATCCCGGCGTTGGCGAAGGCGAAGTCGATCGCCTCGCCGCACGCCGCCACCGCCCGGTCGATATCGGCCTTGGCAGCCGCATCGCCGGTCAGCGCCGTGACGCGCTCGCCCGCGACCTCGTGCACCGCGTCGCTGCGGTCGAAGGCGACGACGCGGCCGCCGCGCGCGGCGTAAAGCTCGACCGCCGCCCGGCCGATGCCGCTGGCAGCGCCCGTAATGAGGGCGGTTTTCCCTGTGAAGTCCATGCTGTCGGCTCCTTTTGTCGCTGTCATCCCCGCGAAAGCGGGGACCCATCTCCTCACGCCTCGGGAGATGGGTCCCCGCTTGCGCGGGGATGACAAGGGCTATGTTGCGGTATCCGTCAGGAAGGCGCGCACGCACGCCACGAACGCGTCGGTGCGGTCGTGATGGACCCAGTGGCCGGCACCTTCGAACAGCTCGACGCGCGCGTTGGCGAAGGCGGCGACGCGGCCATCCTCCGCCGGGTTCGACGCCCAGCTCTCCGCCCCGTAGATCAGCAGCGTCGGCGCGGCGATGCGTCCCCACAGCCGTTCCAGGTCGGCGTGGTCGATGTCGACCGGGGCCCAGACGCGGTTGTAGTTGTCGAACTTCCAGCTGAAACTGCCGTCCTCGTTGGCGGCGACGCCGTGGACCGTCAGGTGACGCGCCTGGGTGTCGCTCAGCCGCGGATTCTCGGCGCGCATCCGCGCACAGGCCTCGTCGATCGTCGCATAGCGCCGCGGTGTACGACCGGCGAGGCCGCGGACCTCGTCGATCCAGTCGGTCAGCCGCGTCTCGACCGGCACCGCCGCGCGCTCGGCCCGCCACTTGGGCGATGGGCCAAGCCCCTCGATGGCGACGATCCGCGCCACCGCGTCCGGGTACAGCCCGGCATAGCGGAGCGCGATGTTGCCGCCGAGCGAGTGCGCGACCAGCGTCACGGGGGCCAGGCCCAGGCCGTGGATCAGCTGCGCCAGGTCATAGACGAAGGGCGCCATGTCGTACTGGCCGTCGCTCGCCCAGGCGCTGTCGCCGTGGCCGCGCAGGTCGGGGGCGATGACGTGCCAGTCGCGGGCGAGGTCGGCCGCGACCCAGTCCCAGCTGCGGCAATGGTCGCGCCCGCCGTGGACGAGGATCAGCGGCGGGGCCGCGGAGTTGCCCCAGTCGACATAGTGCAGCCGCAGCCGCTGCGAGGTGAAGAAATGCGACGTCGGCCCCATCAGGCGTCGTGCGCCGGCACGCGGCTCGCCGGCCACGGCGCCGAAACGTCCTCCAGCACCAGATCGACGCACTCGACCGTCGCCCGCAGCGCCGCGCCGCCGGCGAAGGTCAGGAGCAGGTCGTCGCCGTCGAGCGTCAGCGCGAGCAGGTCGAGCATGGCGTCGGCCGGCCACGCCCGGCGTTGCAGGCGCAGCACGCTTTCGACGCGGAAGGCGGCGCGCACGCGGGTCGCATCGGCCTCCCAGCGGAAGCGGTTGACGAGCAGGGTCAGCCGCCGCGCCTTCGGCTCCCAGGCGAGGTCGGCTGCCCGCAGCACGGCGTCCTGCAGCAGGGCGGAGATGACCGGCACCTCATCCGGCTCGTTCGCCAGCAGCAGCAGGCGGTTGTCGGCGAAGTCGTCAGCCATCCGACAGGCGCTCGATGTCGGCCCCGACGCCGGACAGCTTCTCCTCGAGCCGCTCGTAGCCGCGGTCGAGGTGGTAGACGCGGTTGACCACCGTCTCGCCCTTGGCGACGAGGCCGGCAAGGATCAGGCTCATCGACGCGCGGAGGTCGGTCGCCATCACCTGCGCCCCGACCAGGCCGGCAACACCGCGGACCACCGCCGCGCGGCCGCGCACGGCGATGTCGGCTCCCATGCGGGCAAGTTCGGGAACGTGCATATAGCGGTTCTCGAAGATCGTCTCGGTCAGCAGCGACGCGCCGTCGGCGACGCTCAGCATCGCCATGAATTGCGCCTGCATATCGGTCGGGAAGCCGGGGTAGGGGGCCGTCGACACGGTGACGCCGTGCAGCCCGTTGGCGCGGCTGACCCGGATGCCGTCCGCCGTCGCCGCGCACGCCAGCCCCGCCTCCCGCAGGGCGTCGAAGGTCGCGCCGAGGTGGCTGGCGTCGGCGCCGACCAGCTCGATCTCGCCCCCGGTGATCGCCGCCGCGCAGGCGTAGCTGCCCGTCTCGATGCGGTCGGGCATGACGGCATAGGTCGCGCCGTGGAGCTTGGCGACGCCCTCGATCGTCAGCCGCTCGCTGCCGATGCCGTCGATCTTCGCCCCCATGCGCTTCAGACAGCGGCAGAGGTCGACGATCTCCGGCTCGCGCGCGGCGTTGTCGATGACCGTCGTGCCGCGGGCGAGGACGGCGGCCATCACCGCATTCTCGGTGGCCCCGACCGACACCGTCGGGAAGGTGACGCGGGCGCCGGTCAGTCCCTTCGGCGCGACGGCGCGGACATAGCCGGCGGCGAGCTCGATCTCGGCCCCCAGCGTCTCCAGCGCCTTCAGGTGGAGGTCGATCGGCCGGTTGCCGATGGCGCAGCCGCCGGGCAGGCTGACCGTCGCCTCGCCGGTGCGCGCCAGCAGTGGGCCGAGCACCAGGATCGACGCGCGCATCTTGCGGACGATGTCATAGGGGGCGACGGTCGAGGTGATGCGGTTGGCGCGCAGCGTCATCACCCGGCCGAACTCGCCCGGATGCGATCCCTCGATCGTCGTCGACACGCCGTGGCCGTTGAGCAGGTGGCCGAAGGTGTCGATGTCGGCGAGCCGCGGCAGGTTCCTGAGCGTCAGCGGCTCGTCGGTCAAAAGCGCGCACGGCATCAGCGTCAGCGCCGCGTTCTTCGCCCCCGATATCTGAATGCGGCCCGACAGCGGGCGGCCGCCGCGAATGACGATTCTGTCCATCGATCCGTCATAGCGGGGGGCGCGCCCGCGGCAAGGGGCGCGCCCGCCCGTTCAGGCGATGCGGAGATCGGCCTGCCGCCGCCGCAGCATCGCGCCGACGCCGCCGAAGCCGGCGACGAACAGCGCCCACGTCGCCGGTTCGGGCAGCGCCTGGATCGCGTCGGGACCGTCGTCGCCGAGGCTGAGCGCGTCGCTGGCGCGGAAGCTCGGCCGGGTCTGCGGCAGCTGCGTCGTGTCGACGTGGGCATAGATGACGTTCAGCGCCGCAAAGTCCGACGCGCCGGGCGTCAGGTTGGCGAGCGTGCCGTTGGTGCCGCGCGTGCCGGTCGGGTCGTTGGTATAGTCCATGCACGTGCCCTTGTTGGCGTCGGTGCGGATGGTGTCGTTGTGGGCCAGGCCGAGCGTGTGGCCGATCTCCTGGCACGCGGTCTGGGCGCGCCATGCCGCGGTGTCGTAGGTGCCGCCGGCGAAATAATAGTCGTTGAGCTTGACCGTCGCCTCCAGGATCACCGTCCCGCTCGCATAAACGGTGGCATAGCCGAGCCAGCCGTTCTTGCCGTAGTTGCCGTTGCAGACCTGGACCGTGCCGAACACGGGGTTGCACGCCGATGTCGGGCTGGTGCCCCGGACCTGCACGAAGTCGATGTTGTTGGCGGCACTCCATTCGGTCGCGGCGGCGGCGACGTAGCTGCCCCACGCGCTGCCGACATTGCTGCCGAGCTGGATCGCGAGCGGCCCGGTCCGCTGCCAGTGATAGCCATTCCACGACTGCGTCGGCAGCGTCGCGCCGGCGGCAGTCGTCAGCGAAGCCGACGCGACAAGCGTCAGCAGCCGGCGGATGCCGGTTCTCGAAAAAGCCATTTCGTCACTCCCACCCACTCACGAGCAACGGCACCGTGCCGACTGCCTCATCCCCAAGCAGCGCCCGTGATCCCCCTATGGCGCATCTGTATTAAGAAATAGCGGCGCGCTGGCTTCTGTCTCTATTCAAGCGGCAGAGCGTTATCGCTTCCCGTTCAAGCGTTAACGATAATATAGTTACGGTGTCGAAATAAACTGGCGTCCCCGATAACCATTTTTTTGACGTCCAGGGAACCTTTTGCTCGATTCCCATATCGTCGGTACAGGCTACATTCTGCACCCGTAACTATTTCTTAAAGTACTGTTTCGGCTCGTTAACCACGTTTGGCACAGTATTTGCTAACCATTCTGCGTGGTCGCGGTGCGGCCGCAGCTGTGGGGGGGTGTTGTCTCTCACTGAAGGATGTTGCGTATGATCAAGTTTGTTCTACCCGTTGCGGCGCTGCTCGCCGCCGGCAGCGCCCAGGCGTTGACCTGGACCAGCGTCAATGGCGCGCCCGATCCTGGCCCCGGCGCCAACCAGCAGACCTTCGTCGATTTCGAGACACCGGTCGACACCACCGGCTTCACGCTGACCGGCAACTACGCCCTCGCCAGCGGCACCACCGGCAGCTACGCCGCGCCGGCCGGCGATGCGTCGACGTACCTGTACGTGTCGTCGGCGCTTGCCGGCAACAATGCGACGCTGACCGCTCCCGCCGGGCTGAAGTCGATCGGCTTCTACTGGGGATCGGTCGACACGTATAACAGCGTCGACGTGCTCGGCACGCGGGGGGGCGTCGCGACGACGCTGTACACGCTGGCGGGCTCGTCGCTGCCGCTGTCGAACGGCGACCAGCAGTCGCCGCTCAGCAACCAGCGCGTGACCTTCGTCGCCGGCAGGGGCGAGGCGATCACCGGACTGCGCTTCGTATCGACCGGCGTCGCCTACGAGATCGACAATGTCGCCGGCACGCTGCTCGGCAACGGCAGCGCCTCTGCCGTCCCTGAGCCCGCCGCCTGGGCACTGCTGCTGGTCGGCTTCGGCGTCGTCGGCGCGACGGCGCGTCGCCGCCGCATGGCCCCGCAGGTCTCGGCCTGAGGAACAGGGCGGCGGCCGGTTTGGTCCGGCCGCCGCCCGCCTAAAGCAACGCCAGCTGCTGCAGCCACGCACGGGCGTCGGCGGCACCCCCGAACACCCGGCCGACCATTCCCGCGGCGTTCGCTGCAGCGACGTTGTCGGCGCGGTCGTCGAGGAACGCCGCCTCGCCGCGCCCCAGGCCGAAGCGGTCGAGCGCCAGCGCGAAGATCGCCGGATCGGGCTTGATCACGCGCTCCTCGCCCGACACGACGATGCCGGCGAAGCGGTCGAACAGCGGCACCGTCGGCCGCCACTTGGCCCAGAATTCGGCGCTGTAGTTGGTGAGGGCGAACAGCGGCACGCCGGCGGCATCGAGATCGCCGACCAGCGCCGGCATCCCCGGCATCGGCCCCGGCAGCGTCTCGGTCCAGCGATCGG
The DNA here is from genome assembly GCA_019245455.1 of Sphingomonadaceae bacterium. Classification (GTDB taxonomy): domain Bacteria; phylum Pseudomonadota; class Alphaproteobacteria; order Sphingomonadales; family Sphingomonadaceae; genus Polymorphobacter_B. The sequence continues at coordinate 10,062 of JAFARM010000240.1, forward strand.
CGAAGGCGAGGATGCGCGCCGCCTGATCGGGAAAGCGGGCGATCAGCTCGGCCGATGTGTCGGCGAAGCGGCGTCCGGCGTCGTGCTGGAAATGCCATTCGCGCGTAACGACGTTGGCCAGAAACCAGTCGAGCTCGCGTGCGTCGGCAATGATCTTTTCGTAAAGGTAGCGCGGGTCCCAGTCGTAGAGGACGTGACCGACATCGAAAACGACGGCGCTCGGCCGCGCAGCGCCCAACTCAGTCGCCGGGCGTCAGCCCTGGCGCGCCTTGAACCGGCGATTGGTCTTGTTGATGACATAGGTCCGGCCGCGGCGGCGCACGATCTGGCAATCGCGGTGGCGCGCCTTCAACGACTTCAGCGAGTTGCGGACCTTCATCGGACTTCCAAGCAGACGGTGTGTCGAGCGAGCGCGGTGCCTAGTCGGCGCGGCCCGCGAAGTCAAGCCGGGCGCTGCATCCCTCGGCCGGTCAGGCCGGCCGCAGCATCCCAGCTCGGTCGGTCAGGCTGGCCGCAGGCCCCGTTCGTCGAGCTGCCGCTCCCACTCGAGCGCATGGCCGACGATCGTTTCCAGCTTGTCGTAGCGTGGCGTCCAGTCGAGCAGGCCGCGGATGCGGTCGGTGGCGGCGACCAGCGTCGCGGGATCGCCGGGGCGGCGCGGGGCGATGGTGCGCGTCAGCTTGGCGTTGGTCACGCGGTCGACGGCGTCCAGGACCTCCTGCACCGAGAAGCCGCGGCTGTACCCGCAGTTGGCGATGAAGGACTCGCCCGGATGCGCCTCGAGCCAGTCGAGCGCGGCGACGTGGGCGGCGGCGAGGTCCGACACGTGGATATAGTCGCGCACCCCCGTGCCGTCGGGCGTATCGTAATCGGTGCCGTAGACCATCACCTCGCGCCGCAGCCCCCGCGCCGCCTCGGCGGCGACGTGGATCAGGTGCGTCGCGCCCTTGGTCGACTGCCCGCTGCGCGCCTGCGGATCGGCCCCGGCGACGTTGAAGTAGCGCAGGATGCCGTAGGCGAGCGGATGGGCGGCAGCGACGTCGGCGAGCATGATCTCGGTCATGCGCTTGCTGTTGCCATAGGGATTGATCGGCACCTTCGCCGCGTCTTCCGGCACCGGCACCACCGCGGGCGTGCCATAGACCGCGGCCGTCGACGAGAAGATGAAGCGCGGAATGCCGTTGCGCACCGCCGATTCGATCAGGGTGCGCGTCGCGACGACGTTGTTCTCGTAATAGCGCAGCGGCTTCGCGACCGATTCGGGCACGAGCAGCGAGCCGGCGAAGTGCATGATCGCGCCGACGCCCTGGTCGGCGTGGATGCGGTCGATCAGCGCGCCGTCGGCGACATCGCCGTGGTAGAAGGGCACCCCCTCCGGCACCGCCCAGCGGAAGCCGGTCGCCAGCGTGTCGATCACCGCCACGCGGCGACCGGCGTCGATCAGGGCGAGCACGGCGTGGCTGCCGATATAGCCGGCGCCGCCGGTGACGAGGATGGTTCCGGCGGCGTCGTTTCCGGCGGCAGGGGACATGACGGGCTCCGGACATGGCGGTGCATCGAAAAGGCTCGACGCGGCGTTGTTACGGCGCGACAAGGTTCGCAAGAGGGTTTCGTTCCATGCGCCTGCTTCCGCCGACCGCCGCTGCCGCCACCGCTTTGCTGCTCGCCGCCTGCGCCAGCGGGCCGACCGCCGACGTCAAGCGCTTCCACCTGGGGGCACCGGTGGCGCGCAGCTCGATCAGCCTCGAGCCCGCCCCCGGCGCGCCCAACGGGCTCGAGTTCCAGACCTATGCCGCGGCGGTGGCGAACGAGCTGCGCGCGCAGGGCTTCGCGCCGGTGCCGCCGGGGACGGGGGCGGCTTATGTCGGCGTGCTCAACATCACCCAGAACGTCGCCGTCGGCCCGCGCCGGCCGCCGCCGGTGACGATCGGCATCGGCGGCTTCGGCTTTTCCGGGGGCCACCACGGCGGCGGCGTCGGGCTGGGCGGCGAGGCGGCGATCCCCGTCGGTCAGGGCCGGCGCGACGCGGTCGAGTTCGACACCGTCGGCCTGCAGATCAAGCGCGCCGCCGACCAGAGCCTGATCTGGGAGGGCAGCGCCTCGGCCGCGATCGACACGCGCAGCCCCCAGGCGACGCTCGCCCGTGCCGTGCCGGCGCTGGCCCGCGCCCTCCTCGCCGGCTTCCCCGGCCCGACCGGCGTCACCCAGCGCGTGCCGCTGCGGTAATGGCGATCACGGTCAGCGCCGGGTTCGACGGCGGCAACATCGTCGTCCGGCGCTGCGATCGCGCGGACGATATCGAGCTGTCGATCCGCCGCGACGCCCACAGCGAGTTCTACCAGTGGTTCCACTTCCGCCTGTCCGGCGCGCGGGGGCAGGCGTGCACCGTGCGGATCGTCGACCTCGCCGGCTCGGCCTACCCCGGCGGGTGGCCGGGCTACCGCGCCGTGGTCTCGGCCGACCGCCAGCTGTGGTCGCGCGCCGATACCGGCTACACCGACGGTACGCTGACCATCCGCCTGACGTCCGCAGCCGACAGCGTGTGGCTGGCCTATTTCGCCCCCTACAGCATGGAGCGCCACCACGACCTGATCGCCCGCATCGGTCAGAAGCCGGGCGTGACGACGCGCGTGCTCGGGGCGACGCTCGACGGGCAGGACCTCGACCTCATCGAACTCGGCGACGGGCCGCGGCAGGTGTGGCTCTACGCCCGCCAGCACCCCGGCGAGACGATGGCCGAATGGTGGATGGAGGGGGCGCTCGACCGCCTGACCGACCCTGCCGACGCGGTGGCGACGGCGCTCAGGGCGCAGGGCCGCTTCCACATCGTGCCCAACATGACCCCCGACGGTTCGCGCCGCGGCCACCTCCGGACCAACGCCGCCGGGGCCAACCTCAACCGCGAGTGGGCCGCGCCGACGCCCGCCCGCTCGCCCGAGGTGGTGCACGTGCTGGCGGCGATGGACGCGAGCGGCGTCGACTTCGCCATGGATGTCCACGGCGACGAATCGCTGCCGCACAACTTCATCGCCGGTTTCGAGGGCATCCCCAACATCACCGACCGCCAGCTGGCGCTGCTGGCCGACTATAAGGCGATCCTGGCCGGGATCAGCCGCGATTTCCAGACGTGCGTCGGCTACCCGCCATCGCGGCCGGGCACGGCCAACCTGACGATGAGCACCAACCAGCTCGCCAACCGCTTCGGCTGCCTGGCGATGACGCTCGAGATGCCGTTCAAGGACGCCGCCGAGAACCCCGACCCCGCCCACGGCTGGTCGCCGGCGCGGTCGCAGGCGCTCGGCCGCGACTGCCTGGCGGCGCTGCTTGAGGTGGTCGACCGCCTGCGCTAGGCGGCGGCGATGCCCACCCTTGTCCTCATCCGCCACGGCCAGTCGGCGTGGAACCTGGAGAACCGCTTCACCGGCTGGTGGGACGTGCCGCTGACCGACAAGGGCCGCGCCGAAGCGACCGCGGCGGGCGCGCTATTGCAGGCGCGCGGCTACGACTTCGACCGCGTCTTCACCAGCGTCCAGTCGCGCGCGATCCTGACCGCGACCCTGCTGCTCGAGGCGATGGACCGGTTGTGGCTGCCCGTCGTCAAGGACTGGCGGCTGAACGAGCGCCATTATGGCGGCCTGACCGGCCTCAACAAGGCCGAGACGGCGGCGAAGCACGGCGAGGAACAGGTCCACGTCTGGCGGCGCTCGTTCGACGTCCCGCCGCCGCCGATGGAAGCAGGCGGCCCGTTCGACCTGTCGGGCGACCGCCGCTACGCCGGGATCGCCGTGCCCGCGACCGAAAGCCTGAAGGACACGATCGCCCGCGTGCTGCCCTATTGGAGCGCGACCATCGCCCCGGCGCTGACCGCGGGCGCGCGGGTGCTCGTCGCCGCCCACGGCAACTCGCTGCGCGCGCTGGTCAAGCACCTGTCGCGGATCGACGACGCCGACATCACCGGGCTTGAAATCCCGACCGGGGCGCCGATCGTCTACACCCTCGCCGACGACCTGACGCCGACGGCGCGCTTCTACCTCGATTAGCCGGCGGGCGCGGCGCGGCGTGCCTCGGGCGGTGCCGGCAGGACGCGGACGGCGACCGCCGGTGCCGCGAAGATCCTGGCCATCAGCGGGCGGACGTCGGCGGCGGTGATCGCCCGCAATCCCGGTTCATAGCCGCGCACCCGGTCGAGCGCGTCGACGCGGCTCTGCGCCCAATCGAGCCCGTTCAGCCACCACGCGTTCGACCGCGCGTCGGTCAGCGCCGCGGCGCGCAGCGGGGCCATGACGCGGGCGAACTCCTCGTCCGTGGGGCCGGTCTCGGCGAGCGAGGTGGCGATGGTCCTGAGCACGCGTTCGGCGAGCGGCACGTCGCCGACGGCGACTTCGACCACCGTGCCGACATAGCCGAAGCCGGGGACGGTGGCGGAGGCGTCGGCCAGCGGCACCGGCGTATAGGTCGCCGCCGCCGTCTGCCGCAGCTCGTTGAACACGCGGTTGCCGAGCACCGCGCCGATCGCCAGCCGGGCGAAGCGGCCCCTGGCATCGCGCCCGTCCGACGACGGCCAGACGACGGCGACGATGGCGCGGCCGGGATCGCCGCGGTGGGTCCACACCACCGGCGGCCCGCCCGGCGGCAGGCGGACGCCGGCGACGCCGTCCAGCCGCGGCTCGCTCCGCCGCTCGGGCAGTGCGCCCAGCGTCGCGGCGACTTCGGCGATGGCCTTGGCGGGGTCGAAATCGCCGACGATCGTCACCTCGATCGGGCCGTCGCGCAGCACCGGTGCCCACGTCGCCTTGAGCGACGCCATCGTCAGCCGCGGCAGGTCCTCGGGCTCGGCGGGCGCGAAACGCGGGTCGCTGTGGACGAACGCCGGCCAGCGGCGGGCGAACGCCGCCTGCGGGGTCGCGTCGCGCTGCGAAAAGGCGGACTCGAACTGGCTGCGGATCAGGTGATCGTCGCGCGCGTCGAAGTTCGGCGCGCCGATGACGTTGGCCCACAGGCGCAGCTGCAGCTCGAGATCGCCGGGGTTGGTCGACGACGAGAAGCTGACGACGCCGTCGCCGACCGCCGCCTGCGCGTTCGCCTGGTGGCCGCGCAGCGCCGCCGTCAGGCCGAGCACGTCGACCCCGCCGGCCCCGCCGAACTGCAGGATGCTGAGCGGCGGGCTGACCGGACGGACGCCCGCGGGCAGCGCCAGCAGACCGCCGCCGACGCGGACGCGGGCGACGACCTCGCCCGTGCGAAAGCTCGTCCGCTTGAGGTTCAGCAGCACGCCGTTGGCGAAGCGGATCAAGGTCGTGTCGAGATCGGCGACCTCGCGCCGCTCGACGATCCGCCCTGGCGGTCCCGGCAGCGGCAGCGGCTTGGCCGCGGCGAGCGTCAGGTCGATCGGCGGCAACGGCGTCTTCGCCGCGGCGGCATAGGCGGCGGCGACGACGGGCGGCGGCGGCGGCGCGGCCGCGGTGGTGACGACGATCGCCGGCGGCGCGACGGTCGCGGCGCGATAGGCGGCGGCGATGTCGTCGGGGCTCGCCGCGTTGACGATCGCGGCGATGCGCTGGAACGTCCGTTCGGGGACGACGAAGGCGGTGCGGCTGCCGTAGGCGGCGACGATGGCGGCGGCGAGCTGGTCCGACGTCCGCGCGGCCGCCCGTGTCGAATCGCTGCGCGCGGACTTCAGCAGGTCGGTGACGGCGCGGTCGACCTCGGGCACGGTGAAGCCGCCGGTCTGCGGCCGTCGCACCTCGCGCTCGATCTCCTCCAGCCCCTCGCGCCAGCGGCCTTCGCTGACGCCGGCGGTGACGACCGCCGCCTCCGACACGCCGGCATAGGCTTCGAGGTTCTGGTTGATCGTCGTCAGCGGCAGGTCGCCGCCGCGCAGGAGTTCGCGGTCGAGCCGGTCGGCGACGAGCCGCAGCCCGATGCGCGCGAGCAGCTCCTGCCGGTGGACGGCCGGCGTCGGCCACGGCTCGGGCCGCGGCGCGACGAAGGCGACGCTGACCGCCTCGCGCAGCCCCGGCTCGCCGATCGTCGCTGCGGTCGCCGTGCGCGGGCGGAAGGCGGGCGTGGCGATCGCCGGCGTCGGTCCGGGCGCGCGCGGCCAGTCGCCCATCGCCTTGCCGATGGCGGCGGCGACGGCGGCGGGGTCGATGTCGCCCGCGACGACCAGGAAGGCGGTGTCGGGCCGGTACCAGTGCGCGTGGAAGGCGCGCAGCGCCGCCTCGCCGGCGGCGCGGACGCTGGCGATGCGCGCGGCGGCGTCGCGGTGGAGGAAGCCGAGTTCGGGGTAGACCAGTGCCGCCTCCGCCCGCCGAGCCCGCGCCGCCTGCGTCTCGCCGCCGGCGATCTCGGCGGTGACGACGCCCTTCTGCCGCTCGAGATCGTTGGCGGTGAAGGCGGGCGTGTCGCCGACGCCGCGCATGAACGCCAGCGCCAGCGCCAGCCGCTGCGCGTTCACCTGCGGCACGGCGAGCGTGTAGAGCGTGCCCTTGGCCGTTGTCGCGCCGCCGACGTCGCGGCCGATCTGCATCCCCGCGCCCTGCAGCGCCTCGATCGCGTCGCCCTTGGGGAAGGTCGTCGTCGGGCCGAAGGCGAGGTGTTCGACCAGGTGCGCGTACTCGGTCTCGCCCGGTCCCTCGGCGGCGGCGCCGGTGGCGATGCGCAGCTGGACATAGGCGACGCCGCGCGGGTTGGCGTTGGCCATGATCGCATAGCGCAGGCCGTTCGGCAGCTCGCCGTAGACGACGGCGGGGTCGGGGGTCTCGCCCGTCTCGTCGGCGACCCACGGCGGCGCGGCGGCGGCCGGCACCGCCAGCGCCATCAGCAACAGCGCCAGCACCCGCAACATCACGCCCCCCGAAACGACCACGCCCCTGCTTAGCACGGCGGCGGCGCAGGGGAAGGCGGGTCGGCGAGCGCTTCGGCGAGGAGAAGCGCGCCGTGCAGCCCGGCGTCGGCCAGGCGCGGCGGGACGATGTACGCCGCCGGGCGGGCGCTGTGGCGATCGAGGGCATAGCCGGCGGCGAGCGCGGCGAAGCGGGCGCGGACGCGGTCGTGCAGGCCGGGCATGGCGGCGACGCCGCCGCCCAGGACGATGCGCTCGGGCCGGATGAGGTAGGTCAGGCTCAGGCACAGCGCGGCGAGATAATGCGCCTCGACCGCCCACGCCGGGTGGTCGGCGGCGAGCGCCTCGGCCGGCACGCCCCAGCGCATCGCCAGTGCCGGCCCGGCCGCCAGCCCCTCCAGGCAGTCGCCGTGCCACGGGCAGGTGCCGGCGAAGGCATCGTCGGGCGCGCGCGGGACGCGGATGTGGCCGCCTTCGGCGTGCGCGCCGGGCAGCGGCCGGCCGCGCTCGGCGACGCCGACGCCGATGCCCGTGCCGACGGTGACATAGGCCAGGCGGCCGTCGATCCCGCCGGCGCGCGCCTCGGCGACGGCGGCGGCGTTGACGTCGGTGTCGACCGCGACCGGCGCGCCGACGATGGCGCGGACGCGGCCGAGCAGGTCGACACCGCTCCAGCCGGGCTTGGGCGTCGTCGTCAGCCGGCCATAGCCGGGCGAGGCGGGGTCGAGGTCGATCGGGCCGAAGCTGGCGACGCCCGCCGCCGCGATCGGCCCCAGCCGATCGGCGAAGAACGCGGCGACGGCGGCAAACGTGGCGTCGGGGTCGGCCGTGACGATCCGCATCCGGGCAATGGTCACGGTATCGCGCACGAGGGCGCACAGGAACTTGGTCCCGCCTGCCTCGACCGCCGCCAGCAACGGCCCCGCCGTCATCCGTCGCACCCCCGGCCGGGAACCACGGCGGTGGTCGCCGCCGGATCGAAGTCGAGCGTCGCGGCGAACGGCACGCTTCCCGCCAGGCACAGGCGATAACGCCCGCCGCCCAGCGCCGCGACATCGCCCCCGGCAACGCGGCGCAGCGCCCACGGCGAGGCGACGATCAGCGCCACCGGTGCCGCCGACAGCGGTGTTCCGGTCAGCGTCAGCGTGCCGCCGGCCAGCGTCGCCCGGCCGATCGCCAGCCCGCGGCTCGGCGCACCGATCAACGGGGCTGCCGTCGATGCCTCCACGGTCACGCCACCGCTCACCGCGACGTGGAGGTGGCTCGCCCCCGTCGGTGCGGCGAAGCGGGTGCGGAGGTGAAGGTCCTGCGCGTGCGGCTCGGCCGCGACCGCGACCGGTGCACCGTCGAGCGTCGCCGCGCCGATGCGTGCGCCCATCGCCACCTGCGGCGCGAAATCGACCGCGACCGCTGGTCCCGGATTGTCGATGTCGAGGTCGACCCCGTCGCTGCCCTGCCGCATCGTCAGCGTCAGCCGCGCCGGCCCGACGGCGACGCCGCGCAGCGTCACGCCGGGCCAGGACGGCGGCAGGTGCGGCGCGAAGCCGACCGCGCGCTCGCCCGAACGGACATCGAGGCCAAGCAGCGCCGCCGTCGCCGTCAGCAGGCTTGCCGACGACCAGGTCTGCTCGGGCACCGATTCGACCTCGGGGTGGAACAGGTCGCCGGCGAGGAGCTCGTGCAGGTGGCCGCGGCTGTCGAGCGTATTCCAGGCCACCAGTCCGCGCCACAGGCCGAGCGCCGCGAGCGGACGGTGCGCCTGCCACAGCGCGGCCGCGACCTGCCCGGTGCCCAGCGCCCAGACGCTGCCGGACCCGTAGCGGTTGGGGTCGTACCCCCCGGCCCCGGCCGACAGGCTGCGGATGCCCCAGTCGGTGACGAACGCCGGGCCCGTCAGCCGGTCGAGCGCCTGCTCGACCTGCTCCGGCGTGAACACGCCCTGCCGCAGCACGCCGGCGGCGTCGGAACGCGCGTCGTGAACGGCCTCGCCCGCGGCGGTATGCCCCGACAGCCAGAAGCCCTGCGACGCATCCCAGCCGCTGGCCGAAAGCGCCCGGCGCGCGCGCGCGGCCGCCACGCCGGCCTGCGTCGCCGCGCGCTCGTGCCCCGCTGCCCGGGCGAGCGTGGCAAAGCCGTCGGCGGCGTCGATCCACAGCGTCGACAGGCGAATGTCGTCGCGCAGCGCGTCCTGCTCGTTCTGACCGGCCTTGCCGGGCGGAATCCGCGGTAAGCCGGCGGCGTCGATCAGCGTCGTGCAATACCGCCACGCCGCGGCAAGGCCCGGCCAGCTGGCGCGCGCGAAATCATCGTCGCCGCTTATCCGGACATAGTCGGCGACGGTGGCGAGGTACTGCAGGCTGATGTCGACATGGACGAACATATACGGGTAGCGCGTCCAATCGATCAGCGGCGCGCTCTGCGACAGTTCGTGCCAGATCATCCCCGTCCGCCGGTCCTGGTGGCGCGCGACAAAGGCGAGTTCGTCGCGCGCGCGGCCAAACTGCCCGCTGGCCAGCAGCGCCTCGGTCGCCACCAATCCGTCGCCGGCGAAGAACCAGGCATATTGCGGCCGCCGTCCAGGCCGCGACGGGCCGTAACCGGCGACGATACCGCAGCCGAGCTCGTCGCTGCACACCCAAGCCTGGTCGAGCGCCAGCACGGCGGAGGCGAGCGCGGCGTCGACCTCGGCGTCGGGCGTGACGATCGCCAGCGACGAGCCGAGGACGGCGGCGGCCCGCGCTTCGCCCTCGCGCTGCAGCGCCGGCGCGCGGGCGGCAAGCGCGGCGATGTCGGCCTTTGTCGCCGCGCGGCCCACGACGAACAGGCTGGCCGTCCGCACCGCACCCGCGGCTCCGCGTGGCGCGAGCCGCAGGGCGACGCCCGGCGAGAGCGGCCGGGTCCGGTTGACGACGTCGTCGTGCGCGACCGTCTCGGGCGACGCGATGGTCGCGGCGAACCGGCCGAGCCCGTCGCGCTCGACATAGCCGCCGGCGGCGTCGTCCCAGCCGATCGTCTGACCACCGAGTGCTCCCGGCCACATCAGGTCGAGCGCGGGGTCGAAGCGCACCTCGATGCCGACATCCGGCCGCCCGTCGACCTCGTAGCGGATGATCGCCGCTGCCTCGCTTCGCGGCACGAACAGGTGCTCGCGGACGACGAAATCGCGACCGACATAGACGCGGACGGTTTCCGCCGGGCGGTGTTCGATCCGCGCCAGCAGCGTCGCGCCATCGATCGCCGCGACCGCTCCGGCAACGTGGAACCGCGGCCGCAGCCCGCGAAGCAGCTGCAGCGGATAGGCCCAGACCTCGAGACCGTCGGCATAGCCCGCGACGAGCGCGCGTTCGCCGTGGGCAGCGACGAAGTCGCCGGCACCACCCTGGTACACCGGCCCCGGCGGCGCGGCGGCGGCGGCGGCGGCAACGATCGCTGCTCCGATCGCCGCCCACCGCATTCCGCGCCTCCGCCCGCCAAGGATTGCGACGACGATAGGAGCGGCGTAGCCAGGCCGCAATCGCCGGAAGGATGTCCGATGCCGCACCGGATCATCGTCTTCACCGCCATGCTCGTCGCAGCCGGTGTCGCCGCAGCGCAGCCGGTGCCGTCGCCGGCCGATCGCCTCGGCCCGCTGTTCGCCGCCGTCCAGCAGGCGCGCGTCTTTGCCGACAGCAAGACCTTTGCCGACGCCGTGCCGCGGCGCGACCCGGCCGCGATCCTCGGCGACTGGCGACGCACGTCGCCGACGGGGCCGGCGCTGGCGGCCTTCGTCGCGGCGAACTTTGCGGCGCCGCCCGCTCCGCCGCCGGTCGACGTGCCCGCCGGCCTGCCGCTCGCCGATCATATCGCCGCGCTGTGGCCGCTGCTGACGCGCCAGCCCGCCGAGGCCCCGCGCTTCGGCTCGCTGCTGCCGCTGGCGCACGCGTATGTCGTTCCGGGCGGCCGCTTCCGCGAGATCTATTACTGGGACAGTTACTTCACGCTGCTCGGCGTGGTCCGCGACGGACGCACGGCGCTGGCGCAGGGGATGGTCGACGACTTCACCGATCTGATCGAACGCTACGGCCACATCCCGAACGGCACCCGCAGCTATTATCTCAGCCGATCGCAGCCGCCGTTCTACTTCGCCATGGTCGCGCTCGCCGGCGACGTCGACGCGGCGACGCGGGCGCGGCGGCTGCGCGCGATGCGGAGCGAACACGCCTTCTGGATGGCGGGCGCCGCCGGGCTCAAGCCGGGCGAGGCGGCGCGCCGCGTCGTCCGCCTGACGGATGGATCGCTCCTCAACCGCTATTGGGACGATCGCGACACGCCGCGCGACGAGGCGTTCCGCGAGGACGTGGCGACGGCGACAGCGAGCGGCCGCCCGCCGCCCGCGGTGTATCGCGACCTGCGCGCGGCCGCGGAAAGCGGCTGGGACTTCTCGTCGCGCTGGCTCGGCGACGGACGGACGCTGGCGACGGTCCGGACGACCGCGATCGTGCCGGTCGATCTCAACAGCCTGCTCTACGGCCTCGAACGCGCCATCGCCGACGGTTGCGCGGCCGCGGGAGATCGCGGTTGCGCCGCAGCGTACCGCGACATGGCGACGCAACGCCGGGTGGCCATGTCGCGCCACCTGTGGGACGCCGCCGCCGGCCGCTTCGCCGACCTTGATCGAGACCGCGGCCTGACCCCGATCGCCAGCGCCGCGGCGGTCTACCCGCTATTCACCGGCGTCGCCACGTCGGTCCAGGCGGCGGCGACGGCGGCGTTCGTCCGCCAGGCGCTGCTTGCGCCGGGCGGGCTGCGAACGACGCTGGCGTCGACCGGACAGCAGTGGGATGCGCCCAACGGCTGGGCTCCGCTGCAGTGGCTGGCGGTCGCCGGGCTCGACCGCTACGGCGACCACGAACTGGCCGACACCATCGGCGCCCGCTGGCTGGCCACGGTCGAGCGGGAATATGGCGCGAGCGGCCGGCTGCTCGAGAAGTACAATGTCGAAACAGCAACGCGCGGCGGTGGCGGCGAATATCCGCTGCAGGACGGTTTCGGCTGGACCAATGGCGTCACGCGCGA
>JAFARM010000258.1 GCA_019245455.1 Sphingomonadaceae bacterium
CCCCACGCCATTGCACCAGCTCCATCGTTACAATGAAGTCCTGATACTGATAGCTATTCGCATTAGCAAGCGTAATGCGAGCGGTTCGCAAGAACGAGGGGGCGCGACGCGCAGGGATACGCCGGGCCATGCACCTGTGCTGCGCGATGCACCGCCTGCGATGGAACGGGGAGGGGCGGCTCAGTCGCGCGCGGCCGCGGCGATCTTCGTGTATTCGGGGAGCGCGGCGTCGAAATAGTGGATGTCGCTGGCGCTCAGCGCCATCAGGTACAAACGCCCCTTGTCGATGGCGACGATCGCGCGACCGCGCCGCCGCAACTCGTCGCCGGCGACGAAGACAAAGTCGATCTGCAGGGCGGCGCGGCCGACGAAGGTCACCGGCACCACGGCCTTGGTATCGAACACCGTCGCGCCGACGGTGACGCGGTAGTAGCTGTCGAGCATCGCGACGAGATCGTCGGGCGACATCGTGGCCCGGAACACCGGCACCTGACGCGCGGCCTTCGGCCGTTGCTTGGCGATCGCCTGCCCCTCCGGCACCCCGCCGAAGAAGGTGATCTGGTCGAGCAGCAACCCGTTCTGGGTCCAATGTTCCTCCCACGCGGTATCCAGCGGCGTCCTTGGCGCCTTGTTCCACGCCGTGCCGGGGGTAGCGTGGATCGTGTTGCGCGCCACGCCGATCGGCGCGGGAGGGACGAGCGTGTAACTGGGGGCACAGCCGCTCAGCGCCACGACCCCGGCGAGCGCCATCCAACGAGCCGAGCGTATCGAGGCCACAAACGTATCCTTCATTGCGCAAGCGCGAAGCGGACCATCGCCGCATCGGTTGCCGTGGGGGCAAGCGCCAGGTATCGCGCCAGCGCCTGTTTGCCGTCGTCGGCGCGCCCGGCCTTGATCAGCGCATAGCCATGGGCCCGCCACGCCGCCGGCGGCGCGTCGGGCCGTTCGGTGGCGGCGGCGAACGCCTGCGCCTCGAGCGCGTCGTCGCCCGGCGCGCCGCGCAGGCGGTACGCCTCGCCCTCGTAGAAGCGCAGCGTGCCGTCCCAGCCATCGGCCGCCAGTGCGTTCAGCAGGTACAGGCTCGCCCCCGGGTCATTGACGCGGATCTGCTCGTCGAGCAGCATCGCGCGATAGGGCGCGATGGCCCGCCGATACTCGGCGCGACCGTCGCGACCGGGGGCCGGGCGGACGACCACCTCGCGCGCCGACAGCGTGAGGTCAGCCATGCGGACAGCGTCGGGCGGATGACTGTCGAGGATCGAGGCGCGCGGGCGATAATGCTTGCTTCGCGCCGCCGCGCTCGCCTGCGCCTCCTCGAGCTGCTGCTGCCACACCGCGGCGGCGGCGTCGGGCGTGTAGCCTGCCTCCGCCATCAGGCGTAGGCCGAAGGCGTCGGCCTCCGCCTCCTGCTCGCGCCTGAAGCCGAACAGCGAGGCGTAGAGCTGGGCGTTCACCGAGTTCGACAGGTCGATCCAGCCGCGGCCATCAACCCCGTTCACCGCCGCGACCCCGGCCATCAGCCCCGAGCCGACGCTGACGAACGCCATAACGCTGTTCTTGTGAACGACGTCGTGCTCGCGCGAAATCGCGTGCAGCCGCAGATAATGGCCAGCCTCGTGGCCGAGCACCGCTGCCAGCTGCGCCTCGCTGCGCATTCGGGCGAGCAAGCCTGTCTGGACGATAGTCAGCCCATTGGGTGCCATCGACGCGTTGAAGCTGGCGTCGTGCACGATATACAGCCGAACGTCTCGCGCGCGGGGACCCAGCAGGTTCGCCAGCACGCCGCTGACATAATCGTGTAGATCGGGCGCATGGAGCAGCGCCGGCGACGCGGCGAGGTCCTGTTCGAAGCGGCCCCAGTGCTGCCACAGCGCCCCCTCGGTGGCGTCGCTTGGCCGATAGCCCGGATCGACCAGTGGCAGCATCGTCGCGGGGGCCACGCGCGCGGCCGCGGGCGCGGCGCAGCACAGGGCCGTCGCCCCCGCCAGCACGCCGCGCCGCGACCAGCCCGTCACGAGCGGGCGGCCGGCTTCTTCGTCGTGTGGAGCGAAGCGCCGGTCTTCATCTTGTCGAGCAGACCGGCAACGACGACCTGGGCACCGTCCGGCGTCCGCATATCGCCGATGCTCGACTGGCGGACGTTGAACCAGACGATGCGCCCGGTGTGCAGATCGACGAGCGAGGCGAACGCGCCCTGCTGTCCACCATGAGGGATGTAGCAGACGCCCACCGCGCAACCCATGAAGCCGAGCACCTGCAGGGCGACGCGGCCCGAACTGGCGAAGCTGTCGCTGGCGTGGAAGAACAGGGCATAGTCGTAGCCGGTGGTCCGGCCATACGCGACCGCCGGCTCGCCCAGGGTCCAGTCGAAGGCACTGGCCTTGGTCGGCAGCGTCAGCGGCGAATATTTGTGCAATTCGATGGTCTTGCCGATGGCGGTGTGCAGGCGATCGAGGTCCGCCAGCACCGCGGGGTCGCCGCCGGCCTCCTCACGCGTCGCGGCCACCGTCGTCAGGCCGCCGCGCCCGGCCTGTTGTGCCACGAGCGCGGCCAGGACATTGGCCCGCGCCTTTTCGGTCCAGTCCTCGCGCGGCTCGACGATGCCGCTGGCCGTCAGCAGCCCGACCGAAACATCGGGGCGCATGACGATCAGCTTGTAACTGCCTGCGGGCGGAGTGAAGCCGATGTCCGCGACCTGCCGGGTCGACGAACAGGCGGCGACAAGGATCATCGGCGCCAGAAGCGCGCTTTTCCACCGGTGCACGATCGTCCCCCGTTCGGCACCTGCCCCGGTGCCGGTCCCTGTTGTGGCAGTACCAAAGCCTTGCCACAAGAGGGTTTCTCAGCCGAAACGGTGGCTTAACGCCCCCCGCCCATGCGCCGCCCCGCCTTCGCCGCCTTCGCCTTGACGAAGCGCGTTGTCCGTGTCCCCGGCTTGCCGCCGACCGCGCGGCCGACCACCGGGGCGGCGCTGGCGGCACCCGGGGGCAGGCCGAGGTCGTCGGCTTCCAGGCGGCGGATCTGGTCGCGGACAGCGGCGGCGACCTCGAAGTCGAGGTCGGCGGCGGCCTTGTGCATCTGCTTCTCGAGGTCGGCGATGTACGCCTTCAGGTTGTGGCCGACGAGGTTCGGCGTCTCCTCGTCGCCGGTGTCGACCGTCACGCTGTCGCGCAAGCTCACGTCGGCGAGCACGTCGGAGATGTTGCGCTTGATCGTCGTCGGGGTGATGCCGTGCTCGTCGTTATACGCCTGCTGCTTGGCTCGGCGGCGGTCGGTTTCGGCGATGGCGCGCTCCATGCTGCCGGTGACGCTGTCGGCGTAGAGGATGACGCGGCCCTCGACGTTGCGCGCGGCGCGGCCGATGGTCTGGATCAGGCTGGTCTCCGAACGCAGGAACCCTTCCTTGTCGGCGTCGAGGATGGCGACGAGGCCGCATTCGGGAATGTCGAGACCCTCGCGCAGCAGGTTGATGCCGACCAGCACGTCGTAGACGCCCATTCTCAGGTCGCGGATCAGC
>JAFARM010000052.1 GCA_019245455.1 Sphingomonadaceae bacterium
CAGCCTCGCCGAGATCCGCGAGATGATCGACCTCTACGACCTTGGCGACGGGCGCAAGACGCAGCGGCAGGTGACGCTGGAGAAATGCCGTAACCGGATCGCGCTGCTCGCCGAACAACGGGCGGACATCGACGCGACGATCGAGGAACTGCAATCCTTCTGTGCGATCGTCGAGAGTCAGTTGAGCGGCCCGGGGAGCCAAAACTGATGCCGAGCTATCGCGCGCCCGTCCGCGACACGCAGTTCGTCCTCGACGCTGTCGTAGGGCTGCAGAACTATTCGAACCTGTCGGGTTTCGCCGAGGCGACGCCCGATACCGTCGCGGCGATCCTCGAGGAGGCGGCGAAGTTCTGCGAGAACGTGCTCGCGCCCCTCAACCTGCCCGGCGACCAGCAGGGCTGCACCCGCCACGCCGACGGCAGCGTGACGACGCCCGACGGCTTCAAGGCGGCGTACGACCAGTTTGTCGAGGCGGGCTGGGGGACGCTCAGCGCCGATCCCGATTATGGCGGGCAGGGCCTGCCGCACGTCGTGGGGACCGCGGTCGCCGAATATCTGTCGAGCGCCAACATGGCCTTCTCGATGTACCCCGGCCTCAACGAGGGCGCGCAGCGGGCGATCGAGGCGGTCGGCTCGGACGCGCAGAAGCGGACCTACCTGCCGAAGATGATCGAGGGCCGCTGGACCGGCACGATGAACCTGACCGAGCCGCAGTGCGGCACCGACCTCGGCCTGATCCGCACCCGCGCCGAGCCGCAGGCCGACGGGACGTACCGGATTACCGGCACCAAGATCTTCATCTCGGCCGGCGAGCACGACCTGTCGGACAACATCATCCACCTCGTGCTGGCAAAGACGACCGGCGCGCCCGACAACGTCAAGGGCATCAGCCTGTTCATCGTGCCCAAGTTCCTGGTCAATGACGACGGGTCGCTGGGTGCGCGCAACGCCGTCAAGTGCGGCTCGATCGAGCACAAGATGGGCATCCACGCCAACGCGACGTGCGTGATGAACTACGACGGCGCGACCGGCTTCCTCATCGGCGAGGAGATGAAGGGCCTGCGCGCGATGTTCATCATGATGAACGCGGCGCGGCTGGGCGTCGGCGTGCAGGGGCTGGCGCAGGGCGAGGTCGCCTACCAGAACGCCGCGATCTATGCCCGCGACCGGGTCCAGGGGAAGGCGCTCGGCATCGTCGCCAACGCCGAGCCGGTGCCGCAGCCGGCGTCGAAGGCTGACCCGATCATCGTGCACCCCGACGTGCGGCGGATGCTGATGGACGGGCGCGCCTTCACCGAGGGCGCGCGGGCGCTGATCCTCTGGGGCGCGCTCCAGGTCGACCTTGCGCACAAGGCGGCGACGGCGGAGGAGCGGCAGGCGGCCGACGACCTGATCGGGCTGCTGACGCCGGTCATCAAGGGCTATGGCACCGACAAGGGGTATGAGGTCGCCACGCAAGCGCAGCAGGTGTTCGGCGGCCACGGCTATATCGTCGAATGGGGCATGGAGCAGTTCGTCCGCGACGCCCGCATCGCCCAGATCTACGAGGGCACCAACGGCATCCAGGCGATGGACCTCGTCGGGCGCAAGCTCGGGCAGAACGGCGGGCGGGCGTTGCGGGCGTATCTCGCGCTGCTGGCCCACGCCATCGAGGACGCGCGCGGCGACGAGCGGCTGACCAAGCTGTCGAGCGGGCTCGAGAAGGCGGTCGGCGAGCTGCAGGCAGCGACTGGCTGGCTGATCCAGAACGGCCTGTCGAATCCCGACAACGCCGGGGCGGCGGCGACCGCCTACCTCCACCTGATGGGCCTCGTCGCGCTCGGGCATATGTGGATGCTCATGGCGAAGGCGGCGAACGCCGCGCTCGACGCCGGCAGCGGCGACCGCGCCTTCTACGAGCACAAGCTGATCACCGCGCGCTATTTCGCCGAACGCTTCCTCCCCGACGCCGGCGCGCTGCGCCGCAAGCTCGAGGCGGGGGCGGAGGCGCTGATGGCGCTGCCAGCGGCGGCGTTTTAGTTCTCCCCTCCCGCGTGCGGGAGGGGCCGGGGGTGGGAAGTCGGTTCCCGCTCACGGAGGTTTGAGAGGTTAAGGACTGCCCACCCCCGACCCCTCCCGCAAGCGGGAGGGGAGTAGGAAGGAAGATGAAATGCCCGAGGCACTGATCTACGACGCGGTCCGCACCCCGCGCGGCAAGGGCAAGAAGGACGGCAAGCTTCACGAGATCACGCCGGTCCAGCTGGCGACGCAGGTGCTCGAGGCCGTGCGCGACCGGACGAGGATCGACACGGCCGACGTCGACGACGTCGTCCTCGGCTGCGTCGCGCCGGTCGGCGAGCAGGGCAGCGACATCGCCCGCACCGCTGTGCTCAACGCTGACTATGCCGAGACGACCGCGGGCGTGCAGATCAATCGCTTCTGTGCGTCGGGGCTGGAGGCCGTGAACATGGCCGCGGCCAAGGTCATCGGCGGCGAGGCGAACTTCGCCATCGGCGGCGGCGTCGAGAGCATGAGCCGCGTGCCCATGGGCGCCGACGGCGGTGCCTGGCCGATGGACCCGGCGGTCGCCTACAAGACCTATTTCATGCCGCAGGGCATCGGCGCCGACCTGATCGCGACCAAGTGGGGCTTCAGCCGCAACGACGTCGACGCCTATGCGATGGAGAGCCAGAAGCGTGCGGCGCGGGCCTGGTCCGAAGGGCGGTTCAAGAACTCGATTATCGGCGTCAAGGACGTGATCGGCGAGATCGTCCTCGACCACGACGAGCACATGCGCCCGTCGACCGACATGCAGTCACTGGGCGGCCTCAACCCGGCGTTCGAGGCGATCGGCGAGACGATGCCGGGCTTCGACGCCATCGCGCTGCAGAAGTATCCGGAGGTTGAGCGGATCCACCACGTCCACACCGGCGGCAACTCGAGCGGCATCGTCGACGGTGCGGCCGCGGTCCTGCTCGGCAACCGCGAGATCGGCGACAAGTTCGGGCTGAAGCCCCGCGCGCGCATCCGCGGTATGGCCTCGATCGGCAGCGAGCCGGCGATCATGCTGGCCGGCCCCGCGCCCGTGACCGAGAAGCTGCTCAAGCGCCTCGGCATGACCGTCGATGATATCGATCTGTTCGAGCTGAACGAGGCGTTCGCGAGCGTCGTGCTGCGCTACATGCAGGCGCTGAACATCGACCACGACAAGATCAACGTGAATGGCGGCGCCAT
>JAFARM010000067.1 GCA_019245455.1 Sphingomonadaceae bacterium
CCCGACGCGCGCGGCCACTTCGGCGCGTTCGGCGGCCGCTACGTCGCCGAGACGCTGATGCCGCTGATCCTCGACCTCGAGCGCGAGTATCGCGCGGCGCAGGCCGACCCCGCCTTCGCCGCCGAGTTCGACCACCTGCTCAACCACTACGTCGGCCGGCCGAGCCCGCTCTATTTCGCCGAGCGGTTCACCCGCGCCCTGCGCGACAGCGCCCCCGAGGGCTTCGGCGCCAAGGTCTATTTCAAGCGCGACGAGCTGAACCACACGGGCGCGCACAAGATCAACAACTGCATCGGCCAGATGCTGCTCGCGAGCCGCATGGGGAAGACGCGGATCATCGCCGAGACCGGCGCAGGCCAGCACGGCGTCGCCACCGCCACCGTCGCCGCGCGCGCCGGCCTGCCGTGCACGATCTACATGGGCGCGCGCGACATCGCCCGTCAGGCGCCGAACGTCTTCCGCATGAAGCTGCTCGGGGCGGAGGTCCGCAGCGTCGAATCGGGCTCGAAGACGCTCAAGGACGCGATGAACGAGGCGCTGCGCGACTGGGTCACCAACGTCCACGACACCTTCTACATCATCGGCACGGCCGCCGGCCCCCACCCCTATCCGGAGCTGGTCCGCGACTTCCAGTCGGTGATCGGTCGCGAGGCGAAGGAGCAGATCGTCGAAGCGGAGGGCCGCCTGCCCGACGTGCTCGTCGCGGCGATCGGCGGGGGATCGAACGCCATCGGCCTGTTCCACCCGTTCCTCGACGACCCCGTGCGGATGATCGGCGTCGAGGCGGCCGGCCACGGCCTCGGCACGGCGCAGCACGCCGCGAGCCTCGCGGGCGGGCGCGCCGGCGTGCTCCACGGCAACAAGACGATGCTGCTGCAGGACGACGACGGGCAGATCACCGAGGCGCACTCGATCTCGGCCGGGCTCGACTATCCGGGCATCGGGCCGGAGCACGCCTGGCTGCACTCGATCGGCCGCGTCGAGTACCACAGCGCGACCGATGCGGAGGCGCTGGCCTCGTTCCAGCAGCTGTGCCGGCTGGAGGGGATCATCCCGGCTTTGGAGCCGGCGCACGCGCTGGCGGTGGTGGAGAAGGTCGCCCCGACGCTGCCGGCGGACGGCATCATCGTGGCGAACCTGTGCGGGCGGGGAGACAAGGACATCTTCACCGTTGCCGAAGCGCTGGGGTTCGGGGTGTGAGGGGCGTCGAGCGGCGTTCCCCCACCCCGGCCCTCCCCGCTCTCTGGCGCTTCGCGCCAGGGGGGGAGGGAGAAGGAAAGTATAGGGGCCATTCCGCTAGCCTTCTGCTTTTCTCCCTCCCCCCCCGTGAGCGCAGCGAACGGAGAGCGGGGAGGGCCGGGGTGGGGGGACGCGGCCTATCGCGGGAACGGCAGACTCCGGCGCGGCCCCTCCACCACGCGCCTGAAGAAGGCGCGCGGTCCCCCTCCCCGTTCCGGGGAGGAACGAAGTGACCGACCGCCTAGCCTCCCGATTCGCCGCCTGTGCAGCGGACGACCGCGCCGCGCTCGTCACCTTCGTCACGGCGGGCGATCCCGACATGGATCGGACGCCGCAGGTCCTCGCCGCGCTCGTCGCCGGGGGGGCGGACGTGATCGAGCTCGGGATGCCGTTCACCGATCCGATGGCCGACGGGCCGGCGATCCAGGCGGGGAACATCCGCAGCCTGACCAGCGGCACGACGCTCGCCCAAGTCCTCGCCGCCGTCCGCGCCTTCCGCGAAACCGACGCCGCGACGCCGCTGATCCTGATGGGCTATTACAACCCGATCCTCGCCTACGGGCCGGAGCGGTTCGCCGCCGACGCCGCGGCGGCCGGGCTCGACGGGGCGATCGTCGTCGACCTGCCGCCCGAGGAGGACGCCGAGCTCGCGCCCCTCCTCCGCGCGCAGGGGCTGCACACGATCCGCCTGGCGACCCCGACCACCGATGCCGCCCGCCTGCCGGCAGTCGTCGGCGGCGCGTCGGGCTTCGTCTATTACGTCGCCGTCGCCGGAGTCACCGGGGCTGGCTCTGCCGAGGCGACCGATATCGCCGCCGCCGTCGCCCGCATCAAGGCAGCCACCGTCCTTCCCGTCGCCGTCGGCTTCGGCGTCAAGACGCCCGCCCAGGCCGCCGCGATCGCCGCCCATGCCGATGCCGTCGTCGTCGGATCGGCGATCGTCGAGCGCATCGGCGCGGCGGCGGCGGCACGCGCCAACGACCTGCCCGAACAGGTCGAGGCCTTCGTCCGCTCGCTCGCCGACGCCGTCCGCACCGCCCGTCACGAGGAGGCCGCCGCATGAGCTGGCTGACCCGCATCCGCCCGCGCCTGACCGCGATGCTCAGCCGGCGCGAGACGCCCGACAACCTGTGGCGCAAGTGCGCCAAGTGCGGGACGATGCTCTACGTCAAGGACTTCGAGCAGAACCTCGGCGTGTGTCCGCGCTGCGGCCACCACGAGCGGATCGACCCGGCGACGCGCTTCGGCCAGCTGTTCGACGGCGACTACAAACGGCTCGACGTGCCCAAGGTGCCCGAGGACCCGCTCAAGTTCCGTGACCAGAAGCGCTACGTCGACCGGCTGAAGACAGCGCGCACCGCGACCGGCGAGCCCGAGGCGATGGTCGTCGCGCAAGGGACGATCGGCGGCGAGCCGACGGTCGTCGCGGTGCAGAACTTCGCCTTCATGGGCGGTTCGATGGGGCAGGGCGTCGGCGAGGCGTTCCTGGCGGGTGCCCAGGCGGCGGTTCGCGCGCGCGTGCCCTTCATCGTCTTCACCGCGGCCGGCGGGGCGCGGATGCAGGAGGGCATCCTCAGCCTGATGCAGATGCCGCGCACGACCGTCGCCATCGCCGAGCTGCGCGAGGCGGGGCTGCCGTACATCGTCGTGATGACCGACCCCACCACTGGCGGCGTGACGGCGAGCTACGCCATGCTCGGCGACATCCAGATCGCCGAGCCCGGCGCGCTGATCGGCTTCGCTGGCGCGCGCGTCATCGAGCAGACGATCCGCGAGAAGCTGCCCGAGGGGTTCCAGCGCGCCGAGTATCTGCTCGCGCACGGGATGCTCGACATGGTCGTCCCCCGCCGCGAGCTGAAGGCGACGCTGGCGCGGCTGATCGGGCTGCTCATGCGGCGGCGCGAGGCGGCGTGACGACGAGCCGTCAAGGCTGTCCTACACGCGCCGGGCGCGCTACACCCGGATCATGACGCGCGCCTTCCTCCCCTCGCTCCCTCGCTCCCCGTCCCGATCGTCGCGCGACTGTCGCACCACATCGTCGCCGGTGTGAACTTCGTGAACTTCGTGACCTTTGCGGCGGCCTCGACCGGCGCGCGGGGGCGATAGTGGAGGCGGCGCGGTCGGACAATCCGGTGCTCGACGCCCTGCTTGCGGCCGCCTTCCGCCTGCACCCGGCGACGATCGACCTCGGGCTGGCGCGGCTCGAGCGGCTGCTCGCCCGGCTCGGCAACCCGCACAAGAAGCTGCCGCCGGTGTTCCATGTCGCCGGGACCAACGGCAAGGGGTCGACCTGCGCCTTCCTCCGCGCCGGGCTCGAGGCGTCGGGGCGGCGCGTCCACGTCTATACCTCGCCGCACCTCGTCCGCTTCAACGAGCGCATCCGGCTCGGCGGCAGCCTGATCGACGACCAGGCGCTGATCGAAACGCTGCGCGACGTCCTCGACGCCAACGGCGAGGCGAGGATCACCTTCTTCGAGCTGACGACCGCGGTCGCCCTCCTCGCCTTCGCGCGGACGCCGGCCGACGCCTGCGTCGTCGAGGTCGGGATGGGCGGCAGGCTCGACGCGACCAACGTCGTCCAGCCGGTCGTCACCGGCATCGCCGCGCTCGGCCTTGATCACCAGCAGTGGCTCGGCAGCTCGATCCTCTCGATCGCCGAGGAGAAGGCCGGCATCGCCAAGCGCGGCGTGCCGATGGTCGTCGCGCGCTATCCGCGGACGGTGACGGCGCGCGTCGCCGAGGTCGCCGGGCTGGCCGGTGCGCGCCTCTTCGCCCGCGGCGACGACTGGGACGCGGCGGTGTACGAGGGCGCGCTCCACCTGAAGGACGCCGCCGGCAAGGTCGCGTTGCCGCTGCCCCGCCTGCCGGGCGCGCATCAGCTCGACAACGCCGCGCTCGCCGTCGCCATGCTCCGCGCGCAGCAGGCGGTGCCGGTGCCCGAGGCGGCGCAGCGGGCGGCGATGGGCTGGGCCGAATGGCCGGCGCGGCTGCAGCGGCTGGACGCGGGGCCGCTCGTCGCGCGCCTTCCGTCCGGAAGCGAAACATGGGTCGACGGTGGCCACAATCCGCACGCCGCGCGCGCGATCGCCGACGCCTTCCGCGCTCATCCGCTTGCCGAAAGGCCGTTTTATCTCGTCGTCGGAATGCTGGCGACCAAGGACGCCGCCGGCTTCTTCAAGCCCTTCTCCGGCCGCGCCACCGCCGTCTACGCGGTGCCCGTGCCCGGCCACGCCGCCCATCCGGGCGACGCGCTCGTCGCCGGCGCGCGTGAGGCGGGGCTGCCCGGCATCGTCGCCGGCGGCGTCGCCGAGGCCTTTACCGCCATCGCCCGCGGCGCGGACCGGGCGCGACCGCCGGTGGTGCTGGTGACGGGCTCGCTCCACCTCGCCGGCGCGGCGCTCGCCGCCAACGGTCAGGCCCCGACATAGGCGATCGCCGCGACCACGCCACTGAGCGGCAGGAGGTCGACGCGGTGCGGCGACAGGCCCGGCGCGGCGGCGACGCCGGCAGCCAGGTGCCATTGGCCGGGGTCGCGCGTGAGGTCGCGGCCGACGGCCTTCAGCACCGCCTCGCGCGCCGCCCACACGCCGGCCGGACCGTGCCAGGCGGCGAGATCGTCGGCCTCCACCCCGGCGAACACGGTCGCCGCTGCGGCCTCGGCCTCGGCCCGGCTCTCGATGTCGACGCCGACCGGGCGGGACGCGACCGCCGCCGCCGCCCAGCCGTGGCGTTCGGCGACACTGGCGAACAGGCGCGTACCGGTCAGACGCCGCACCCCGTCGGCACGAGCGGACAGGCCTGCACCGACCCCGATGGCTTGGGCCAGCGCCGCCAGCACCCGCGCTCGCGCCCTCCCGCGCGTATCGCTCTGTTCGTCCGGCACCGGCGGCAGGGCGACGACGGCGTCCGGGGCGAGCACCAGCGCCAGTGGCTCCGTCGCGCAGGCTGACAGGTCGGCGACGGCGAGGGCCCAGCGCGTCAGATGCGCAGGTCCCGGGCCGCCCCGGCGGGCTGCGCCGGCGAGCCCTCCCACGCCGTGCCGGGGGGCAGGCTCTCGCCCTTCATCAGCACCGACAGGTCGCCGAGTTCGGCCCCTTCGCCGACCTCGGCGTCGTATAGCACGATGGCGAGCGACCCGACCGTCGCCCGCGCGCCCACGGTCACGGTCGACACCTTCATCACCCGATCCTCGAAGAGGTGCGTCTGCAGCCCGGCGGCGTCGTTCAGCGCGGCGTCGTCGCCGATCGTCACTAGGTCGAACTCGGTCAGGTCGGTGGTGTCGAGGTAGACCCGCTTGCCCACCTTCGCCCCCATCAGCCGCAGGTAGACGGGCAGCCACGGCGTGCCACGCAAGGGTTCGAGCAGCAGGTTGACCGCCAGGTTCTCGTAGGTCGCCGTGACGAGCTCGGTGCGCCAGACGAAGAAGCTCCACAGCGGCTTCGTCACCGGCCGGTAGCGGCCGACGACAAGCCACTTCAATGCGACGACGCTCAGGCCCGCGGCGAGGGCGAAGGCGTGGTAGAGCGGCACGAAGGCGAGCGCGATGGTCCGGCCCGGGTGCTCGGCGTCGGCGAGGTCGCCGACGACGCTCAGGAGCAGGCTGAGGAACGCGATGAAGATCGACAGCGGCAGGATCGTCCGCACCGTCTCGATCGCCAGCCGCGCCGCGACCAGCCGCCTCGGCGGGTTGAAGCGCGCGCCCTCGTCGAACATCGTCGCCACCTGGCGCACCGGCAGCCGCAGCGGCGGCGAGCCGAACCACGTCGCGCCGCGGGCATCGGCCCCCTCGCGTGGGGGCCGCGACAGGACGCCGATCAGTGCCTCGTCGCCGATGGTGCTGCCCGCCGGGATCACGGCGCTGTTGCCGGCGAAGGTGCGCCGGCCGATGGTCGTCTCGGCGAGCACCACCGCGCCGGGCGCGGCGCAGGCGGCGCCGAGCACGACGCCGTCGGCGATGAAGCTCTCCGGCCCGATCGTCACGAGGTCGTGGACGACCGAGGTCGCCGTCGAGATCTCCGCGCGGGTGCCGACCTTGGCCCCCATCAGCCGGAACCACGGCGCGACGAACAGCG
>JAFARM010000174.1 GCA_019245455.1 Sphingomonadaceae bacterium
ACGTCGCGGCCAAAGGCGCCGAACGGGTGGATATAGCTGTCGCCCCTTGTCCCCCATCCCTGGAACTCGATGCCGAGCTTGAAGGTGGCGCTGGTGCGCGCCATGAACTCGGCTTCGTCGATCCCCAGTCGCTGGATGAAGGCGCGCAGGTGCGGCAGCGTCGCCTCACCGACGCCGACGATGCCGATCTCCTCCGACTCGACCAGATCGACCGTGCAGGCGTGCGGCAGCAGTCGCGCGAGCGCCGCCGCCGTCATCCAGCCAGCGGTGCCGCCGCCGACGATGACCACGCGCAAGCCCTTGTCGCCGCTGGATTGTGTCGTCGCCGCCACGTGCTGCCTTGCTCCCCACCTGTGTCGTTCCGCCGCAAGATCGGAAAAAAGCCTCGCTTGCGCCGCCTTCGGATTTGATCCTATTGTTATCGGTAACAGGACGGCGGTGCAAACATCGCCAGTACGCAAGGGGGGTCGTCATGAAGCTTTCGTCAAGGTGCGGTGCGCGGCGTGCCATCCTGCTTGGAGCCGCGTCGGTCGCCGCGCTCCCGGGTGCAAGCGGGCGGGCGCAGACGGTCGTCGCCACGCCGACGCCCACCGGTCAGGACGTTGCCGCCGCCGGCGGGCAGGCCGATGCCGACGGCGCGGAAATGGTCGTTTACGGCATCCGCGCGGCAAACGAGACGGCCATTCGTCTCAAGCGCAATGCCGACACCGTCGTCGACGCGATCACCGCCGAGGACATCGGTGCCCTGCCCGACAAGTCGATCACCGAGACGCTGCAGCGCATCCCCGGCGTGTCGATCAACCGCTTCGCCGCCGTCAACGACCCCGACCACGTCTCGGAAGAGGGTCAGTCGCCGGTCATCCGCGGGCTCCCCTATGTCGAGTCGCAGTTCAACGGCCGCGACGCCTTCACCGCCAACCGCGGCCGCGCGCTCAACTTCCAGGACATTCCACCCGACCTCGCCGCGACCGTCGAGGTTTACAAGAACCAGACCGCCGACCAGATCGAGGGCGGCATCGCCGGCAACATCAACATCGTCACGCGCCGGCCGCTCGACACGACACACGATTATGCCGTGTTCAACGCCGACGCCAACTGGGGCGATCAGCGCCACGTCGTCACGCCCGAAGGCTCGGGCATCATCAGCAAGCAGTGGAACACCTCGATCGGCCGCATCGGCGTGCTGGCGTCGGGGTCGTATTCGGAGATCGACGAGCGCGTCGACAACGCCCGCATCACGACCTACCGCGACCGCCGCGCCGCCGATCCCAGCCGCGGCATCCTGGCGTCGAGCGATGGCCCGGTCACCGGCGGCCTGCCCGGCGTCGATTATTACGTGCCGCTCGGTGGTGGCTACAGCCGGCAGGACAACGACCGCTTCCGCATCGGCGCGTCGGCCGCGCTGCAGTGGGAGAGCCTCGACGGCAACCTGCTCGCGACCTTCCAGTACATCCACGCCGAAAGCCGGCAGGTCTATACCGAGCGCACCTTCGGCGCGACCGAAGACGGCGGCGACACCGGCAACACCGACATCGTCGGCGGCGTCGGCGCGGCGGTGTTCGACGCCAACAACGTCTTTCTGAAGGGCGTGCTCGATACCAACCCGCCGGGGCGCGGCACCGGCACGATCGCGACGACGCGCGGCGCGATCACCCGGTCGAACACCAACGACTATTCCGGGCACCTGACGTGGAAGGCGTCGAGCCGCCTGCGCTTCGATCTCGACGGCCAATATGTCCGCTCGGCGTCGAACCAGCTCGACACCTCGATCTTCGCCGTCGGCGAGACGATCCAGTCGATCGACAACACCGGCCGCGTGCCCGTGATCGGCTTCGCGCAACCAACGCTCTTCTCGCGCGGCTACGGCGGGTTCGCGCCGTATTCAAGCTTCGGCACCAGCACGAGCGCGACGGCCAACCCGGCGACGACCTTCTGGCGCGCGGCGCAGGACCACCAGGAGAACACCAAGGGCGACGAATACGCCATCCGCGGCGACGGCCAGTTCGACTTCGCCGACGACAGCTTCCTCAAGCGCGTCAAGTTCGGCGCGCGCTATGCCGAGCGGCGGCAGACGATCCGCTCCGACGGCTACAACTGGGGCAATCTGTCGGAACGGTGGAACCAGGGCATCACCACGGCGTCCGACATCACGCCCGCCGGCTTCGGTGCCATCGCGCTGCCCGGCTTCCTGCACGAAGGCTCGCCGCCGATCACGATCCTCGGCGTGCTCGGCAACCCTGCGCAGAACTATAACACGCTCGTCGCCGGGGCGGCGGCCATCCGCGCCTTCCGCCCAAGCTATGGCTGGGGGCCGCTGGCGTCAGGATCGCGCAACGGCAGCGGGGCCGATCCGGCGTCGATCGCCAACGGTGCCGGCGACGGCTTCCACAACCTCGGCGAGATTTCGACCAACGACGAGAAGACCTACGCCGGCTATGCCCGCCTCGACTTCGGCACGCGCGACGTGTTCGGCACGGGCTTCGCGTTCGACGGCAACGTCGGCCTCCGCTACGTCCGGACCGACTCGAGCTCGACCGGCTTCTACAGCGTGCCGTCGATCAGCAGCGTCTTTCCGGGCCTGCCCGCCGGCGCGACGACGATCGACTGCAACACCTATGTGCCGGTGCGACAGAACGCGACACAGCACGGCTACAATATCTGCCTGAACTCGGCCGCGTTCCGCACCGCGCTGCTGGCGTTCCTGGGCACGTCGAACACCTACACGCCGAACACGACCGCGCAGAGCTATGACAACTGGCTGCCGAGCATCAATCTGCGTCTCGCGCCAACCGAGAAGCTGCAGTTCCGCTTCGCCTGGTCGAAGGCGATCACGCGGCCGAGCTTCAACGACCTGCGCAACTACACCTCGTTCGGCATCGTCGGGCCGATCGGCACGCTGACCGCCGACCAGCCCTACCCGTCGCCGACGCTGACCGCGAACGCCTATGGCAACCCGCTGCTGCGGCCGACGCGGTCGGACAACTTCGACCTGACGGCGGAATTCTATTACTCGCGCGCCGGCTCGATCACGATCGGCGGCTTCTACAAACAGCTGACCAACGTCTATTCGGTGCTGAACGGCATCGCCGCGCCGTTCAACCCCGGCGGCCCGACGCCGAACATCGGCGTCGATCCGGCCAATCCGACGGTGCTGCAGTTCACCAACAACGGGGTCACTCAAGCCGCGTACATCTCGGTGACGGCGAACAACAACCACGAGGTCGACATCCGCGGCTTCGAGATCGACCTCAGGCAGAACAGCTTCGGCTTCCTCTGGCACAAGCTCGACGGCCTCGGCATCAGCGCCAACTTCACCTACATCGACGCCGACAAGCTGCAGTACCAACCGATCCTGGCGCAGAACTACGACACCAGCGGTGGTTACAGCACGACGAACGGCACCCTGGCGTCGTTCGACTTCCCCGGCATCTCGCGCTACAATGCCAACGCCGAAATCTTCTATGACAAATACGGCGTTCAGGCGCGGTTGGCCTATAACTGGCGATCGAGCTACTTCGTCTCGTCGCAGGACTCGCTGGCACCGAACGACCCGACCTATACCGCCTCGTCGGGCTTCCTCGACGCCTCGGTCTTCTATGCGCTGACCAAGAACGTCAAGGTCGGTGTCACCGCGTCGAACATCGCCAACGAGCGGATCGCGACCTACAACGTCATCAATCGCGCCGGGCTGCAGGCGCTGCGCGGGGTCAACGAGGCCGACCGCCGCGTGACCGGGGGCGTCCGCGTCAACTTCTGATCCTCTCTCCAAGGCAACTGCGCCGGCGAGCCCCCGCTCGTCGGCGCCTTTTTGTCTGAAGCGTCAGGCGCTGAGCGTCAGCGTCGCCGTCTTCAGCCGGTCGAGCCCCGGCCCCGCCTCGACCACCCACGCCCCCGGCAGCACCGCTTCCTTCATGTCGAGCCCGACGATGGCGAAGGCGCGCGGCTCGAGCGTCACCGCCACCGTCCGCCGTTCGCCGGCCGCCAGCGTCACGCGCCTGAACCCCTTCAGCGCCCGCGCCGGCTCGGTCACCGGGCTGACGGCGGGGTGGAGGTAGACCTGGACCACCTCGTCGCCGGCGCGGTCGCCGGTGTTCGTCACGTCGACCTCGACCGTCACCGCCGCGCCGGCGCGCACGCCCGCCGGCAGCCGCGGCGCCGACACGTCGAAGCGCGTGTAGCTGAGGCCGTGGCCGAACGCCCACAGCGGCGTCGTCGGGCTGTCGAGATAGCCGCGCCGCGCGCTCGGTTTGACGCTGTAGTAGCTCGGCAGCTGGCCTTCCGAGCGCGGGATCGAGATCGGCAGCTTGCCCCCCGGATTGACGCGCCCGAACAGCACGTCGGCGACGGCGTTGCCCGTCTCCTGCCCCAGATACCAGCCCTCCAGGATCGCGTCGGCGTGCTCGGCGATGAACGGGATCGCCGGCGGCCGGCCGTTCAGCAGCAGGACGACGACCGGCTTGCCGAGCGCCAGCACCGCTTCCGCCAGCGCCTCCTGCTCGCCCCACAGGTCGAGGTGCGCGCGGTCGCCCAGGTGCTCGGCGCTCCACGCCTCGCGCGATGTCTCCTCATTGTCGCCGAGCACGAGCAGGACGCGGTCGGCGCGCGCCGCCACCGCCAGCGCCTCGTCGCGCAGCGCCTTGGCCTCGGCGGGCGTCGGCGGAATGACCTCGTTCTCCTCCCAAACGCGCGTCCTGGTCAGGCGCACGCCGACGGCATAGTCGACCTGGAACCGCCCCGACGCCGCCTCGGCCTGGAGCGCCTCGACAACCGACACGACGTGGCGCGGCTTGTCGCTGTAGCCGCCGATCGGCGTGTCGCTCGCCGAGATGCCGAGCACCGCCAGCCGCCCGACCCGCGCCGGATCGAAGGGCAGCGTCGCATGGTCGTTCTTCAGCAGGATCATCGTCCTGCCCGCCGCTTCCCGCGCCAGCGCGCGGCCGGCGGCGGTGCCGGTCAGGCGGTCGGCGCGGCCAACGTCGACCATCGGCCGGTCGAACAGGCCGCTCGCGAACTTCAGCGTCAGCACGCGCCCGACCGCCTCGTCGAGCCGCGCCATCGGCACCCGCCCGGCGGCAACCAGCGCCGGCAGATGGACATAGGTCTGCGGATCGGGAAACTCGACGTCGACCCCGGCGAGGATCGCCAGCGCCGCGGCGTCGGCGTCGGTCGCGGCGACATGGTGGATCGTCCGCAGCTGGCGGATGCCTTCGTAGTCGCTGACGGTGATGCCGGCGAAGCCCCACTCGCCGCGCAGCACGTCGGTCAGCAGGCGGTGGTTGGCGCACATCGGCACGCCGTCGACTTCGTGGTACGTCGGCATGACCGCGGCGGCGTGACCCTGCTCGACGGCGGCGCGGTACGGCGGCAGCAGCTGCTCGCGGAAGGTACGCTCGCCGCCGGTGACGAGCGGCGCGGCGTTCTCGCCG
This sequence comes from Sphingomonadaceae bacterium, assembly GCA_019245455.1. Classification (GTDB taxonomy): domain Bacteria; phylum Pseudomonadota; class Alphaproteobacteria; order Sphingomonadales; family Sphingomonadaceae; genus Polymorphobacter_B. The sequence continues at coordinate 5,427 of JAFARM010000174.1, forward strand.
CCCTCCGACCCGCCGTGGCCGGCGAAGTGCTTGACCGTCGCCAGCACCCGGTCGGGGGCGAGCCCGCGCGACAGGTCGCCCTGGAAGCCGCGGATCGCCGCCACGCCCATCGTCGCGCACAGGAACGTGTCCTCGCCGTAGGTCTCCTCGGTCCGGCCCCAGCGGGGATCGCGGGCGACGTCGACGACCGGCGTCAGGACGAGGTGGACGCCGCGCAGCCGCGTCTCGGCCGCGGCAGAAGCGAAGACGCGGGTGAGGAGGTCGGGGTCGAAGCTCGACGCCAGCCCGATCGCCTGCGGGAAGCTCGTCGCGTCGCGCCGCGCGAGGCCGTGGAGCGACTCCTCGTGGGCGAGCACCGGGATGCCGAGCCGCGTTGCCGCCGCCCACGCCTGGACGGCGTTCATGAAGCGCGCCGTCTCGCCGGCCGTCCGCGTCGGGTCGACGCCGGGCCTGCCGAGCCCGCTCAGCGACGGCGAGGCGATGTGGCCGATGCCGTCGGGAAAGGCGGCGCGCGCCTTGGCCGGGTCGAAGGTGCCGGCGGCGTCCTGGATGACGGGCTTGTTCGACACCGCCATCAGCTGCGCCGCCTTCTCGGCGACCGTCATGCGCGCGAGCAGATCGGCGACGCGCTCGGGGATCGGCGCGCTCGGATCGCGGTAGCGCGGCCGGGCGGCGGCCGGCAGCGCGACGGCTGCCGGCGACAGTGCCGCGGCGGCCACCGCAGCCCCGGCCTTGGCGAAGGTACGGCGGTCGATTCCAGTCATCGCGAAACCTCGGTGCGGCCCGGCACGACGTTCCAGCCGCGCAGCGCGATCGCCGCGGGCCGCTTGCCGGCCGGGAAGGCGACGTCGATCGTCCGCCGCTCGCCCGGCAGCAGCGAGACGTAATTGTCGCTGTAGTAGGCAGGCAGGATGCGCGCCCCGGCGGCGTCGAGCAGCGTCAGCTTGGCTTCGAGGGCCGGCGCGGCACCGGTGTTGGCCAGCGTCACCGCCACGTGGCCATCGCCGCCGCCGTCGGCTCCGCGGGTGACGGCCAGCGTCACCGGCTGCGGAGCCATCGCTGCGATCGCCCGCCACCCCGCGTCGTCGGCGGCGAGCCAATAGAGATTGTGCGACAGAAGCGCGCCAGCGGCGTCGCGCGCATCCAGAGCGACGATCAGCGCGTGGTCGACGGCGAGCTGCGCGGTGAGCGCCGCGCCGTCACCCAGGTCATGGACCTGACCAGGGGCGACCGTCGCCGCCGTGCACTGCCGCATCCGCGGAATGTTCGCGAGGGTGGTCACGGAAACGCAGGTCGTGGCGGCCACTGGCACCTGTCGGTTGTTAACGATCTGCAGCCGGTGGTCGGGCAGCGTCAGCTGGACGTGGACCGGCTCGGCGGCGTTCTTGAAGGCGTAGAAGGGTGCCGCCGTATCCGTATCGTGGCTGATGATCTGCCACATCGTGCTCGGCCACGCCGACTGCGTCATCCACAGCATCCGGCCGCTCGTCGTCGACCACAGGCCGGCGTTCATCCCCTCCATGATGGCACGGAAGGTGTCGTAGTTCATCAGTTGAGCCTTGCGCTCGAAGTCGTTGAGATCGCTCGGCGCGCCAAGATGCGCGGTCATCGCCGCCATGAACTTGTGCGTGTCGCCGTTCCCGTTCTGGTGCCAATCGTGATAGGCCCAGGTGTCGGAAATCGGCCAGCGATCCGCCGCCGGCACCATGGCTTCGAACGCTTCGAGCGTCGGGAAGGACTGTGATCCGACTTCGACGGCGAAACCTTTGGCGTGGTCGGTGAAATACGTCGCCGGCTCGCGATAGTCGTAGGGGCCGCTGACCCACAAGTTGACGCTATTCGAGCTGCCCGTGTACCACCGCGTGCCGTCGAGGGTGCGCGTAAGCCGTTCCAATCCCTCGTTGATCAGCCGCGGCGGGACGCCCTCATTGCGCCCGAACCACAGGGCGATCGACGGGTGGTTGCGGTAGCGGCGGATCGTGTCCTCGGCATTGGCCAGGAACAGGTCTGGGTCCTCGGGCTCCATCTGGAAGTCCTGCGTCGACGCCCAGAAGTCGTTGGTCACCAGCATCCCGTATTCGTCGGCCAGGTCGTAGAACACGGGCTCGGTGTTCTGGCCAACCCAGTTGCGGATGATGTTGACGTTGGCGTCGCGATGGAGGCGGAAGAAGGGCTCGAGCCGCTCGCGCGAGCTACGCTTCATGAAGTCGTCCATGCCCCAGCTGCCGCCGCGCGCGGCGATGCGGACGCCGTTGACCTTGAGAATGAGGAACGGGGTCAACCGCGTGTCGGCAAGGTCGCGAACCGCCGGCGACGCGGCACCCGCCGGCGTCAATGAATTCACCCAGCCGCCTGGTATCTTGCGGATGCCCTGGTGACGCGGATCAAGGAGTTGTTCGCCCCGGCGACGCCCCGCGCTGAAGTCGACTTCGACCCGCCTGAGACGTCCGTCGGGAGCCATCAGCGATAGTTCGTAGGTGATCTGACGAATGCCGAAGCGCACGTCAGTCGCATCGCTCTCGCCGCCCGCCGTCGCGACGGTGACGTGAGCCAGGTGCAGCGCCGGGGCTCCATAGCCATTCGGCCACCACAATTTCGGGTTGGCCACGGCCAGCTGCGGGAAGTCGAGGGGCGCAAAGCGGACCATCGTTTGGCCCGGCGCGGCGGTCACCGTCCGTGTCACCGACACATCGTCGAATCCGACCGCGACCGTCGCCATAACCGCGGCCGACCCGTCATTGACCACCGGCACGTCGATTTCGATATCGGCAACGCTGTTATCCGCCTTGGGCAACGTTGTTACGATCTGCGGGTCGCCCAGCCGCACGAGCCCTGATCCGGTCAGTTCGACGGGCTGCCACAAGCCGATATTGCGGTCGCGGACACCGGGGATCCAATCCCACCCTTCGGTGGCAAAGAAGGTCGGGCCGTCAAGGGCTTGCAGACCGCCGTTCGGTCCCCAGCCAGCCAGGATCGACTGCTCGTGCGGCGTGCCGGGGTGGATCGGCGGGTGGATGCGCACGGCCAGCACGTTGTCCCGCGGCTTCAGCGCCGCCGACACGTCGAAGCTGCCGCGGATGAAGGCCCCGCGAACGCCGCCCAGTTGCGTGCCATTCAGCCAGACCTCGGCGCTATAGTTGATGCCGTCGAAGGTCAGGCGCAGATGCTCGGGGTGATCGGCAGGCGCGTCGAACGTGCTTCGATACCACCAGTCCTGCCGGCCGATGGAGTCGGGAATGGCCATGTTGTTGAGGCCGTAGGCGGGATCGGGATAGATTCCGCGATCGACGAGCGTCGTCAGCACCGTACCCGCCACCGTTGCCGGAATGCCGCCAACGAAGCCCGGCTGCGACAGCCGTGCGCCGTCCTCGCCCGCGTCGCTGGCCGAGATCAGCGTCCACTTCGGCAGCGTCCAACGTCGCGTGCCGACGGCGACCAGCGACGGACCGGCGTAGGCAGGAGTCGCCACGGGCGTCGACGGCGGTGCCGCGGCGCGGGGCAGTGAGGCGGGGTCTTGCGGCGCAGTCAGCCCGACCATGTTTGTGACCTGGACCGGCCACTCGGGACTGCCGGTGTCAAAGCGGATCAGCCTCTCGTCGGGGACGGCGGCGGCCAGCGTCGCGAGCTCTGCGCCGGTCAAGGCACGCGCGGCGAAGCCGAAGCCCGCGACCTTGCCGCCGAAAGGTGCGAAGCCCCCCAGGTGTCGCGGGCCGAGATCAAGTCGGCTGCCCGAGAACGCCACGGTCGGCGCGCGCAGCACAACACGCCGGTCGACGGCGATGGCGACGGTGCCGGCATGGGCCACCGCGGTAAGCACGTGCCAGCTGTTGCCCAAACGCGCGGGTGCCTGCCGCAGCGTTCGCCCGTTCCATATCCCGACCATATGCGGGCCAGCGACAAGATACTCACCCGGCGCGCCGGCTGCATCGCCTGCGATCCCGCCAATCAGGGCGGCACCATCGGTGGCGGTCAGCTTGATCCAGCCGGCGAGGGTCCAATCGGCGTCAGCCGATACCGTCACTGGCGCGGACAGATCACGGCTGAAGCCGCCGCCGCCAACGGGAAAATCGACATTGTTCGGCGGCACCGGGAACGTCGGCACGCCGGCCGATGGCGACGGCAGCGCGCTACTCGCAAGGGCTACGCCGACGATCATCCACGCCCACCCCGCCACGCGACCTCCCTATTGACTATTGTTTTGTCAAATGCAGTCTAGCTTGGCTCAACGTGTCACGACAAGGGTGGATCGGGAGCCATCAGGATCGTGTCGGAGGGCAGCAGCGCTGCGTTGAACGGCAGGATCGCCGCGCCCACCGCGGGCGCGTCGGCGGCAAGGTCCGCCTTCAGAACAGGGGCAACGACGACGAGCGGTCGGTCGCTGACCAACAACGCGTTCAGCCGCGCGGCCAACCGCTCGACCAGCGGTTCAGGAAGGCGGCCGCCGATCAGGACTGCGCCGAGGTCGAGCACGCAGTTGAGCGTCTTGAGCGGCCCAGCCAGCGCTTGCGCCGCATCTTCGATCCACTGCGCCATGACGGCGACAAGCGCCGGATCGTCACCGGCGAGGGCCTCTGGCGGACGCAGGGGCAGCCCCGCCGAATCCAGCCGCGTCGCTACGCCCGACAGGGATACCAGATCCTGGAGGGTGCGTCCGTCATCGAGGTCGATGAACCCGATGCGTCCGCTCGCATTATTCTCTCCGCGGAAATAATCGCCATCGATGATGACGCCGCCGCCGAGCCCCGCCGTCAGCAGGATATAGATGAAGGTGCGATAGGTGCGCCCGCGACCGAACTGCATTTCGCCG
>JAFARM010000192.1 GCA_019245455.1 Sphingomonadaceae bacterium
CTCGCTCGGCAAGATCGGCGGCGGCACGGTCGAGTACAAGGCAACCGCAGCCGAGACGAGCCTCCACCGCGTCGACCAGCGGCTCGCGCGGCTGTCGGTCGTGTTCACCGGCCTGCGGGCGACGACCGACCTGTTCGCCGCCCCGATCGCGGCCGACCACTTCGAGGTCCACGTCCGCGAGACGCCGGCGCGGTCGAACGAGGCGTGGAGCGCGACGCCACCGCAGCAGGCGCAGGTCGTGCTGGCGGGAACCAAGGTGCGCTTCGCAGGCAGCGCGCCGCTGACCCTCGCGCTCGACGCCGGCATCACGGCGACGGCGCCCCTGCGCGACCTCGAGACGTGGGTGCACGGCGGCACGGTCGAAATCCACGACGCCGTCCTGTCCGACGCCAGCGGCGAGGTCGCGCGGCTGAGCGCGTCGATCGTCGACACCGTCGGCCAGCTGCGCCTGACCGGCACCGTCACCACCGTCTGCCCGGCGAGCGTCCGCGCCGCGGTCGATGGCACCCCGCCCGTCGCCGAGTCGCGCCTGCGCAATCCCGTGCGGCTGGCGCTGGGCGGGACGCCGGGGTTCTTCGTCCTCGCCCCGCTGCCCGCCGGCGCGCCGACGGCGGTGCGCGGACAACTGCCGCCCTGTCCACGCCTTCGCTGAGCGGGGAGTCGCCGGGCGGCAGCGCCGCGGCGCTCACGCCTTCAGCCGCCACCCCGTCTTCAGCAGCCGGTACGCCACCGCCCACAGCACGACGTCGATGACGCCGATGACCACCGCCCCCTGCAGCGCCAGCCCGTCGGCGACGCCCAGGAAGCCGAAGCGGAAGCCGTCGATGATGTAGAAGAACGGGTTGGCGTGGCTGAGCAGCTTCATCGCCGGCGACACCCGGTCGATCGCGTAGAAGGTCCCCGACAGCAGCGTCAGCGGCTGGACGACGAAGTTGGTCACCGCCGCGGCATGGTCGAACTTGTCGGCCCAGATGCCGGTCAGGATGCCGAGCAGCGCCAGCATCACCGATCCCGCCGTGCCGAAGTAGAGGACGACGGCCAGGTTGTTGATCGGCACGTCGACGCCCGGTGCCAGCAGCATCGCCATATAGACGGCAAAGCCGACCAGCCACGCCCGCGTCACCGCGCCCCCGACCCAGGCGACGAGCAGCTCGGCCGGCGACAGCGGCGGCATCAGCACGTCGACGATCGTTCCCTGGATCTTGCCGATGAGAAGGCTCGACGACGTGTTGGCGAAGCTGTTCTGGATCATGCCCATGACGATCAGGCCCGGCCCGAGAAAGTCGCTGTACGGCACCCCCATCACCGTCGTCCGCGCGCGGCCCAGCGCCAGCGCGAAGATCGCCAGGAACATCAGCGTCGTGATCGCCGGTGCCCAGACGGTCTGCAGCTGAACCTTGAAAAAGCGGCGCACCTCCTTCAAATAGAGGGTCTTCAGGCCTTGCCAGTTGACTCCGGGGATGACGACCTCGCCGGGTTCGCGGGCGATGCTGGCGCGGGTCTGGTCGAGCATGGCCCGCCTTACCCCGCGCCCACCACCGGCCGCAAGGCTACAGGACACTGCCCCATGCCCATGTCGTGGACCGACGACCGGATCGAGCTCTTGAAGACCCATTGGGAGGCGGGGATGACCGCCAGCCAGATCGCCGAGGCGCTGGGGCAGGGCGTCAGCCGCAACGCCGTCATCGGCAAGGCGCACCGGCTGGGGCTGGAGGCGCGGCCGTCGCCGGTCAAGCTGACCGAAGCCGCCGCCGCGGTCATTGAGGCCGTGGTCGCCGCCGCCGAGGAGCCGGTCGCGTCCGAACCCGTCAAGCCCGCCCGCCGTCCCGCGCGCGCGGTCGCCGCCAAGCCGGCGCGGACGACGCTGCTCGACCTGTCGGAAAAGGTCTGCAAATGGCCGATCGGGCATCCGGGCGAGGCCGACTTCCACTTCTGCGGCAAGCCGGCGCAGGCGAGCTTCCCCTATTGCTCGGAACATTGCGCCGTCGCCTACCAGGCGCAGCTTCCCCGCCGCGACCGCTCGCGCCCGCCCCCGCCGATGATGCCGGGGATGGGGCCGCGCCGCTAGGCCGCAGCGCGGCCGCACGCAGCGAGCACGCCGCAGGCGCGCACAGCAGCGCGCGGACTCGCGCAAGGCCGGCCGGCGGGGCGGCGCGGACCTACCGCGCCGAACCCGTCCGACGAGTCCGCGGCTCCGCCGCGGACGGGCCGCAGGACAGCCGCGGACCGCCCGCCGCAGAGCCTACCGCCCCACCACCTCCCGGTCGATCAGCACCGCGAGCAGCAGTGCCGGCCCGCCGTGCGCGGTCCAGCCGTGGCTCGTGCCGCGCTGGATGACGACCTGGCCAGGTTTCAGCCGCGTCTCGCTGCCGTCGAGGACCAGCGATGCCTCGCCCGACAGCAGGCAGATGACGTCGATCGAGTGCGTCCGGTGCATCGCCGGATGCCGGCTCTGGTCGGTCAGGTGGCGCTCCCCGCCGAAGCCGGCGAACACCTGCCGGGCGGCGGCGTTCAACGCCTCGCGCGGCGGGTCCTCGGGCAGCGGCGCGACGACGAACCAGCGCACCTGGACGTTGCCCGGCCGCGGCCCCAGCACCGGCATCGCCGTGCCGAGATCGCTGTGGTCGCGCGGGTCGAGGCGGCCGCTGGCGGCGTCCTCCCAAGTCTCGAACAGCCCGCCGAGGTCGGGATCGCCACTCGCCGACGACGGCGGCCCGTCGAGGATGACGACCGATCGGCCGTCGGCGTCGTCACCGGTGACGATGCGGCGGAGGCTGTCACGGAAGTCGGTCATCGTTCGTTCCCCCGATCTGAACGATCTCAAATACGCTCTTTGACGTATCTGCCCGGTGCATCCTCGATCGCTCCCTCCGGCACCCGCGCCGGCACCTTCGGCCCCGACAGCGGGGTCAGCCAGCGCAGCCAGTCGGGCCACCAGCTGTGCGGCGTCTCGGTCGCAACCGCCTGGAACTCGGCCAGCGTCGGCGGCAGCGTGTCGCTCGTCCAGTGCTGGTACTTCTTCGCGCCCGGCGGGTTGACGACACCGGCGATGTGGCCCGACCCGGCCAGCACGAAGCGCATCGGCCCGGCGAACACCTGCGTCATGCGATAGACCGACTTCGCCGGCGCGATATGGTCGTCGCGCCCCGCCTGGATATACGTCGGCGTCCGCACTGTCCTGAGGTCGATCGGCACGCCGGCGACGGAGATCCCGCCGGGCTGCACCAGCAGGTTGTCGCGGTACATATCGCGCAGATAGCTGAGGTGCCAGCACGCCGGCACATTGGTCGCGTCGGAGTTCCAGTAGAGCAGGTCGAACGGGAAATAGTCCTTCCCCAGCAGATAGTTGTTGACGACATAGCTCCAGATGAGGTCGTTCGGGCGCAGCATATTGAACGTCGCCGCCAGCGCCCGGCCGTCGGTGACGCCGTTCGCCGCCGCCTTTTCGACCGTGGCGATGCCGGCGTCGTCGGTGAACAATTTGAGATCGCCCGCGTCGCTGAAGTCGATCTGTGCGGTGAAGAAGGTCGCGCTGGCGACCCGGTCGGCCTGTCCCTTCGCCTCGAGATAAGCCAGTGTCGCGGCGAGCACCGTTCCGGCAACGCAATAGCCGATGACGTGCGCGCTCGGCGCGCCGGTGCGCTTCAGCACCTCGCCGAGCGCCGTCAGCTGCCCTTCGCCGACATAGGTGTCGAGCGTCGCGTCGGCGAGGCTGGCGTCGGCGTTCTTCCAGCTGACGACGAACACCGTCAGCCCGTTCTCGACGGCGAAGCGGATGAAGCTCTTCTCCGGCGTCAGGTCGAGGATGTAGAACTTGTTGATCCACGGCGGGAAGATGAGCAGCGGCGTCTCGAACACCTCCGCCGTCGCCGGCGAATACTGGATCAGCTGGAACAGCCGGTTCTCGAACACCACCTTGCCCGGCGTCGCCGCGACGTCGCGCCCGACCTCGAACGCCGCCTCGTCGGTCATCCGCATCCGCCCGCGCTCGAGGTCGGCAAGCATATGCTCCAACCCTTTGAGCAGGTTCTCGCCGCCGCTGTCGCGCGTTGCCGCCAGCACCTCGGGGTTGGTCAGCGGGAAGTTGGCCGGGCTCATCGCCTCCAGCCACTGGCGCGTGTGGAACAGCGCCTTGGCTCGCGCCGCCTCGCCGAGCCCCGAGAGGCTGGCGGTGGCATTCAGCACATGGTCGGAGGCGAGCAGGTATGACCGGCGCAGGAAGTCGAACACCGGCGCCTCCGCCCAGGCGGGCGCGGCGAAGCGCTTGTCCCTGACCGGGGGTGCCGTCGCCTCCGGCGTGCCGCTCAGGAAGCCCTGCCACAGCGCCATGGCGTCGGTCATGAACTTCGCGCCGCTGGCGATGACGGTCGCGGGATCGGTCGCCGCCGCCGTCAGCACCTGCCGCCACATCGCCGCGAGCCCGAGCGGGTCGTCCGACGGGCGCAGCGCGACGCCGGGGTCGGCGGCGAAGCGCGCCATCATCGCCTGGCCGCGCGCGATCGCCTCGGTCCAGCGGGCGAGGTTCTGCGGGTCGTCGACGCCGCTGGTGGTTTGGTCCGTCATCGTCCGCTCTCCCGAAATGCGTCATGGACCTGAAGGCCGTGCAACGCCAAGCGGCTTTGCGGGTTCGTTACGGGCGTATATAGAACGCGATGCCGGCACCCGCCGCGAGACCTTAAGGGAGCATAGTCGATGATCAGGATGTCCGCCGCCCTTGCCGCCACCTTCGCCGCCCTCGCTCTCGCTGCGGCACCGGTCGCCGCGCAGACGGCCGCGCCCGCCGGTGCGATGCCGAAGTGCTCGGCGACCGTTCACGACTCGTGCGACCAGGGCGCGGACACCGCCAACGCCATGACCGCCGCGCAGGCCGAGGCGACCGGCGGCGTCGGCGACCGCGGCCACGACGATGCCGCGCGCGGCGGTGGTGCGACCGTTAAGCCGATGGCGCACAAGCACAAGGCGACGCACCACAAGGCAGCGAAGGCCGCTGCCGCCGGGCCGGCCGCCGCCGACAAGCCGTGACCTTCCGGGGCCCGGCTCCGGCCGGGCCCCGACCGCAGGCCCGCCGTCGCCGCCCCTCCCGCGTACCCCCGAGGGACCTTACCGATGAGCG
>JAFARM010000238.1 GCA_019245455.1 Sphingomonadaceae bacterium
GCGATTTGGATCAAGTTCCGCTTTACGTAGGACAATCGAGAGATAGCATTCGGGCGAGGGTCAACCGCCATCTGACATCTGCACGTTCTGACATCATTGCCAATCGACAAGTCGATGTCTGGGAAATTGCGTGGGTGTGGACGTACCCGGTCGCACACAAGAACGAGATCGCGCCCCTTGAAGAAATGCTATTCGTTCATTTCGATAAACTATCTCCGCTTATCAATGGCAAGAAGCTGACCGGCTCTTCTACCGGACCTATTCCCGACCCTGCTCAACGGATCCAAGTAATGTCTGATGAGGAGATCGCTGAGAAGAGCGATCCTGCACTCCGCCTGCCTCGCCAAGCGGAACATTATTCTCAAATCGTCGGACACTTTCTGGCGGTTAAGAACTCGAAGCAAATCGCTGTCGGGATGCAGGCTCATTTTGCTCGGCTTACGCGATACCACAACAAGCTCCTTGGCTTGACGGATGTCATCCCTGGAGATCGTGAAGACGACTCTATGGCCGACTGAAACCCATGTTCCTCACCTTCCTCTCAGAACTTCGCGCCGCGAAGATCCCCGCGTCGCTGACCGAGCATCTAAGCCTGCTCGAGGCACTGCGGGCCGATGTCGTCGATCGGCGGGTGGAGAGTTTCTACTATCTCGCGCGCGCGGCGTACGTGAAGGACGAGGGGCTGCTCGACCGCTTCGACCAGGTGTTCGGGCGGGTGTTCAAGGGGATCGAGACGGTCGGCACCGAGACCGCCGAAATCCCCGAGGAATGGCTGCGCAAGGTCGCCGAGCTCCACCTCACGCAAGAGGAGATGGACAAGATCAAGGCGCTCGGCTCGTGGGACGAGATCATGGCGGCGCTGAAGAAGCGGCTCGAGGAGCAGAAGGGCCGGCACGAGGGCGGCAACAAGTGGATCGGTACCGGCGGGACCTCGCCGTTCGGGGCCAACGGCTACAACCCCGAAGGCGTCCGCATCGGCCAGGACGCCGGGCGGCACGGCCGCGCGATCAAGGTGTGGGACAAGCGCGAGTTCAGGAACCTCGACTCGACGGTCGAGCTCGGCACGCGCAACATCAAGCTGGCGCTGCGCCGCCTGCGCCGCTTCGCCCGCGATGGGGCGGCGGACGAGCTCGACCTCGACGCGACCGTCAGCGGCACGGCGAAGAAGGCGTACCTCGACATCGTCATGCGGCCGGAGCGGCACAATGCCGTCAAGGTGCTGCTGTTCCTCGATATCGGCGGCTCGATGGACCCGCACGTTAGGCTGTGCAAGGAATTGTTCTCGGCGGCGCGCAGCGAGTTCAAGCACCTCGAGTTCTTCTACTTCCACAACTGCGTCTACGAGGGCGTGTGGAAGGACAACCGCCGCCGCTGGAGCGAACAGACGCCGGTGATGGACGTGCTCCACAAGTATCCGCACGACTATAAATTAGTGTTCGTCGGCGACGCATCGATGAGCCCGTACGAGATCAACTATCCGGGCGGGTCGGTGGAGCACTGGAACGAGGAGAGCGGCGAAACGTGGCTCCGCCGCCTGACCGACGTGTACCCGAGCGCGGTGTGGCTGAACCCGATTCCCGAGGCGAGCTGGGGCCATAGCCAGTCGATCCAGATGATCCGCGCGGTGATGGAGGAGCGGATGTACCCGCTGACCCTGACCGGCCTCGACGCGGCGATGCGCGAGCTGACGCGCGGGCGGTAGCGGCGACGGCCAGCGCGCCGCCCGTCACATATGGATCGGCTTGCCCCTTACCGCCATCGCCGCTTCCTTCAGCGCCTCGGTGTGCGTCGGGTGGGCGTGGCAGGTGTAGGCGACGTCCTCGGAAGACGCGCCGAACTCCATCGCCAGCGCGGCTTCGGCGATCATCGTGCCGGCCTCGCTGCCGATGATGTGGACGCCGAGCACGCGGTCGGTGGCGGCGTCGGCGAGGACCTTGACGAACCCGTCGGTATCGCGGTTCGCCTTGGCCCGGCTGTTGGCGGCGAACGTGAAGCGGCCGACCTTGTAGTCGATGCCGGCGGCTTTCAGCTCCTCCTCGGTCCGGCCGACGGTGCCGACCTCGGGGTGGGTGTAGACGACCGCGGGGATCACATTGTGGTTCACCAAGCCGTTCAGCCCAGCGATGTTCTCGGCGGCGGCGATGCCCTCGTCCTCCGCCTTGTGGGCGAGCATCGGGCCGGCGACGACATCGCCGATCGCCCAGATGCCGGGAACAGCGGTCGAGAAGTCGGGGTTGATCGGCACGCGTCCGCGTTCGTCCGTCTTGAGGCCGGTCGCCTCGAGGTTGAGCCCCGCCGTGTTCGGCTTGCGCCCGATCGACAGCAGGACGACATCGGCGGCGATCTCCTCGCGCGCGCCGCCTTTGGCCGGCTCGACGACGACGACCGCGCCCTTGGCTGTGTCGGCGGGATTGACGCGCCGCGCCTCGATGACCTTGGTCGCGGTCTTGAGCTCGATGCCCTGCTTGGCCATCAGCTTGGCAAACGCGGTGCCGACCTCGGCGTCCATCGCCGGTACGATGCGCTCGGCGTATTCGACGACCGTGACCTTCGCCCCCAGCCGCCGCCAGACCGACCCCATCTCGAGCCCGATATAGCCGCCGCCGATGACGACGAGGTGCTCCGGCACCTTGGGCAGCGCCAGCGCCTCGGTCGAGGTGACCAGCACCTCGCCGTCGGGCACCATGCCGGGCAGCAGCAGCACCTCGGAGCCGGTGGCGATGATGAAATTCTTGGCCGTCAGCGTCCGCTCGCCGACCTTGAGCGTGTGCGCGTCGACGAACGCCCCCTCGCCCTTGACCCACTCGACCTTGTTCTTCTTGAACAGGAAGGCGACGCCGTCGGTCAGCTCCTTCACCGCCTTGTCCTTCTCGGCCATCATCGCGCCGAGATCGAGGTCGACGCTCGGGAAGGTGATGCCGAAGCGCGTCAGGTGCCCGCCCTTGGCCTCGTCGTAGAACTCGCTCGCGTGGAGCAGCGACTTCGACGGGATGCAGCCGACGTTGAGGCAGGTGCCGCCGAGCCGGTCGCGCTTCTCGACGCACGCGGTGCGGAGGCCGAGCTGTGCTGCGCGGATGGCGGCGACGTAGCCCCCCGGGCCGGCACCGATCACGATCACGTCGAAGTCATCAGCCATGGCTCAATCCTTCAGCAATGCGGCCGCGCGCGCGGTAGGTCGGTCCGGACGAAGTCTTCGCCCTTATACAGCAGCGGCTCTCCGGTCGCTTTGGCCAGTGCATAGGTCAGGCAATCGCCGAAGTTCAGCCGGGCGGGGTGCCGTCCCTTGCCAAAAGTGTTGAACGCGTCGCGAGCGAGCCGGGCGTGTGCGGCCGTAACAGGAACGATCTGGAGGCCCAGGGTCGCGATCACCGCATCCAATCGCGTGTCCTGCCCCTCGTCAAGATTGCCGTCGAGCCGCAGCGCCACCTCGACGTAGGACGCCGCCGACAGCCGTGGCGTTCGTGCCATCAGGATCGCGCGGGCGAATGGAGATCCCTCTGGCTCGTCGAGGATGATGGCAACAAGCGCCGAACTATCGACGATCAATGCGGTAGGCCGTTTTCATCATACAGCCACGCGTCGGCCTCGGCGTCAGTCCTCCGCTTCGGATGTGAGTGGGGCGGCAGCTCAGCGAGAATGCGCTTCAGCTCGCCTAGCCGGCGCTCGACCTCGCGCTCGCGCTCGATCGTCGCCAGTTCGTGCTGTAAAGCATCTCCCACCGCCTGCGTCACCGACTTACCCGTCAAAATCGCCAGCCGCGTCGCCATCTGCCGCACGTGGGCATTCTTGATGTTGAGCTGCATGACGCCTCTGAGGTAGAATATCTTTCGACTTATACCACACGCTTCGGCCCAGCGCATCACAAATCGATCAACAGCCGCGCCGGGTCCTCGATCGCTTCCTTGACGGCGACGAGGAACGTCACCGCCTCGCGCCCATCGACCAGGCGGTGGTCGTAGCTGAGCGCGAGATACATCATCGGCCGGACGACGACCTGACCGTCGCGGACCACCGGCCGGTCCTCGATGCGGTGCATCCCGAGCACGCCCGACTGCGGCGGGTTGAGGATCGGCGTCGACATCAGGCTGCCGAACACGCCGCCATTGGTGATGGTGGAGGTGCCGCCCTTCATGTCCTCGGCGGTCAGCTTGCCGTCGCGGGCGCGGCGACCGAAGTCGCCGATCGCCTTTTCGATGGCGGCAAACGACAGCTTGTCGGCGTCCTTCAGCACAGGCACGACGAGCCCGCCCGGCGACGACACGGCAATGCCTAGGTCGGCATAGTCGCGGTAGACGATCTCGTCGCCCTCGATCGCTGCGCCAACCGCCGGCACGTCCTTCAGCGCCAGGATCACCGCCTTGGCGAAGAACGACATGAAGCCGAGGCGGACGCCGTGCTTCTTCTCGAACAGGTCCTTGTAGCGGCTGCGCGCCGCCATCACCGCGGTCATGTCGACGTCGTTGAACGTCGTCAGCATGGCGGCGGTGTTCTGCGCCTCCTTGAGGCGGCGGGCGATGGTCTGGCGCAGGCGCGTCATGCGCACCCGCTCCTCGCGGCGGGGGCGTGCTTCGACAGGCTCAGCACGAGCGGCCGAGGACGAAGAACTGGCCGATCCCTCGGCGTCCGTACTCCCTAACCGCTCATGCTGAGCCTGTCGAAGCACGCGCGCCGTGCCCGCCTCGATCGCCGCCAGCACGTCGCCCTTGGTCAGCCGCCCGTCGAGGCCGGTGCCGGTGATCGACTTCGGATCTAGGTTGTAATCGCCGAGCAGGCGGCGGACGGCCGGCGCGATGGCGTCGTAGTCATCGTGCGCGGCCGCCACATCTCCCCTCCCGCTTGCGGGAGGGGCCGGGGGTGGGCCGTCGGCCGCAGCCGGTGCCGTCTTCGCATCGGCCTGCGGCGCATCATCGATCTTCGAGGTCGCGGGCGGCGGACTGGCGGGTGCGGAACTAGGAGTGGCAGCGGACTGCCCACCGGCCCCTCCCGCAGGCGGGAGGGAAGTCGCATCGCCCTTCGCCCCCGCGTCCTGCACCACCGCTGGCGTCGGTGCCGCCGCCTTGGCCGGAGCGCCCGCGCCACTCTCGATCCGCGCGATCAAGGCACCGACGTTGACCACGTCGCCAACCTTGGCCAGCTGCTCGACCAGCTTCCCCGCGACGGGCGACGGCACCTCGACGGCGACCTTGTCGGTTTCCAGGCTAACGATCGGCTCGTCGGCTGCGACCGCGTCGCCCGGCTTCTTCAGCCATTCGCCGACGGTCGCCTCGGTGATCGATTCGCCGAGTGCCGGAATGGTGACATCGGTGGCCATGGTTCTGCGTCCCTGAGTTGGCCGTCATCCCCGCGAACGCGGGAACCCATCTCCTGTTGTCCGACGTGAGGCAACGGCGCGCGTCGGATCGGGTCGAGCCGTGGGAGATAGGTCCGCGCTTTCGCGGGTATTACGGCAAGAAAACACGATCCCCCCGCCGCCTGCGCCGACTTCAGCCCGCCGCGGATGGCCGCGCGAACTTCGGACGGGGGCGCGCCCAGCGCCTCGGCGATCAGCTTCGCCTGCTCCGCATTGTGCCGCTTGGCGAGGCCGGTCGCGGTTGCGGCGGCGGCGGCGCGGCCGGCGTAGGTCGCCCGCCGGCCGAGCGCATCCTCGATCGGCCGCGCGACGAAGTGCCACGCGCCGGCGTTGCGCGGTTCCTCCTGGCACCAGACGACTTCCTCCAGGTTGACGAAGCGCCGGGCATAATCGGCGATGACGTCGGCCGGGAAAGGATAGAGCTGTTCGACGCGCAGGATATAGAGGTCGTCGCGCCCCGACTTGTCGCGCGCGTCGGCGAGGTCGTAGTAGATCTTGCCCGAACACAGGATCAGGCGGCGGACCTTGTCATCCGGCACGGCATCGAGGTCATCCAGGCAGCGGTGGAAGCTCGATCCCGCGTCGAAATCCGCCAGGCTCGACACCGCCCGCTTGGCGCGCAGCAGCGACTTGGGCGTCATCACCACCAGCGGCTTCCTGAAATCGCGCAGCATCTGCCGCCGCAGCAGGTGGAAGTAATTGGCCGGGGTCGTGCAGTTGGCGACCTGCATATTATCCTCGGCGCACAACTGCAGGTAGCGTTCGAGCCGCGCCGAGCTGTGCTCCGGCCCCTGCCCCTCAAAGCCGTGCGGCAGCAGCAGGACGAGGCCGGTCGCCCGCAGCCACTTCGCCTCGCCCGAGGCGATGAACTGGTCGATCATCACCTGCGCGCCATTGGCGAAGTCGCCGAACTGCCCCTCCCACAGCACCAGCGTCTTGGGGTCGGCGAGCGAATAGCCGTACTCGAAGCCCATGACCCCGAACTCGGACAACGGCGAGTCGAGCACCTCGAAACGCGGGTCGAGCGCCTTCAGCGGCACGTACTTGCTGCCGTCGGTCTGGTCGACCCACACGGCGTGGCGCTGGCTGAACGTGCCGCGGCCCGAATCCTGGCCCGAGAGGCGGACGCCGTAGCCGTCCTGGAGCAGCGTGCCGAACGCCAGCGCCTCCGCCGTCGCCCAGTCGATGCCCTCGCCCGACGCCAGCATCGCCTTCTTGGCGTCGAGAATGCGCGCCAGCGTCTTGTGGACGGTGAACGCCGGCGGCACCGTCGTCAGCGCCTCGCCGACGCGGCGCAGGTCGGCGGCGGGCACCCCGGTCTCGGCGGCGCGGCGGGCGGTGACGTCGTCCTTCGGCTGGGCGAGCCCGGCCCAGCGGCCTTCGAACCACTCGGCCTTGTTCGCCTTGTAGCTCGTCGCGGCAGCGAAGTCGCCCTCGAGCCGCGTCGTGAAC